>NZ_JBQHWS010000134.1:0-9209 GCF_052063845.1 Blautia sp. HCP3S3_D9 | reverse complement strand
TCACAGACTGTCTCGTGGGCTCGGAGATGTGTATAAGAGACAGACTTCACGCCATCCGGAAGTCCGGCCGTATGGGGAGTTAGGATGACATGATTCAAGTCCCGCAGAGGATTATCCATACTTAAGGGTTCATCTTCATATACATCCAGACAAGCTCCGCCAATACTGCCCTGTTTTATTGCCAGTATCAGTTGATCCTGGTCAATGACCGCTCCCCTTGATGTGTTGATCAAGACTGCGTCAGATTTCATTTTGTCGAACGCATGAGAATTGATCATATGCCGCGTGCTTTCATTCAAAGGAATATGAATACTGACGATATCACTCTCACGGTAAATGCTATCCAGATCTTTTTGCTGTACACCGGCAATGTCAAACGGCTTATGGCTATAGCCCAGGACGTTCATATGAAAGGCATTACAATACGCCGCAACCTTTTTTCCTACATTTCCGAGGCCAATGATTCCGATCGTTTTTTCAGAAAGCTCTGCTCCCCTGTATTGCAGTTCTCCTTCATCCCGGTGAGCCTTTAGGAACGAATCGAGGTATGTGATGTTTTTATACCAGCAAAGAATGAAGGCCATCACATGCTCGGCAACCGCATTCGCATTCACGCCGGCAGCATTACAGACTTGAACGCCGTATCTGGTACAGTCTTCAAGATTTACATTGTCATACCCCGCACCTGTTTGGATCAGTTTTAGTCTGGGCGCTTTTTCCAGCAACGCTGCGTTGATTTTGATATGCTCCGGTATGAGCACGTCTGCGTCTCTTAATTCTTCTTCTGCTGCTTCATAAGGATGCAGAATTCTTACTTTCCACGCCTCCGGAAACCTATTGATTATCTGTTCTTTTGCTGCGTGAGGAAAACTTCCGATGATTGCGATTTTCATACAGCCACCTCCACAACTACCGATTTGTATCACTGTTCTCTCTCTATTTTATCAGATATCACCTACAGTTTCCATAGCTTCATTGCTCAAAACACTCCATTCACAAACCATTTAGCTATGTAAAAGGGACGGCTTCTCAGCCGCCCCTCAGGTCAACACAGTCTTAATTAGACAGGTTCATCATCCGATTCCGCTTCGTAATCCTCGTTTACATCCACTTCTTCGTCCTCGTCACCGTCATCCTCCGGCAGCTGGAGCGCGTCTTCATCCTCATCGTGATAATCCGCATCAGGGTCCGGTTGATTTTTCTTAGATGCAGGCTTTACGCCCTTCATCTTGATATAGAGATAACCGCCGACACCGGCTGCACCAATCACAAACAGAAGCAGCATAATCATCGGAAGCGGAGACGCTTTCTTCTGCTCGCTCTCTGTTTTCTGCTCTTCCGGTGCAGGCTCCGCCTCCTGCGGCTTTTCGGTTTCCGCAGGTTCCGTGACTTCCGGCTCCTTCTCCTGATACTTGGCGGCTTCCTCTTCATCCATCAGTGCAAGCAGATCGGCCTCATCCACCATATTCAGGAAATGCACATTCTGGTTACCGTCTTTATCGCGGTCGATAATCAGATAAAACGTGTTACCCGCCTTTGTCACCAGCGTAATGAACTGCTGGCTGGATTTATCTTCTTCCTCATCGATATCGTCCACCAGCGTCATATTTCCTTCCGGAGTCAAAGCTGTACTGAATTCCGTCTCATCCTCGGATGACATTCCGCTCTGCATCAGATCCAGAAACAGCTTCAGCGCATCTTCACTGAACATGCTGCTGTCTTTTGTGGAATCCGTGACATTCAGGTACTTTCCATGTGCATACCCGGTTTTGCCGTTGAAGTTCACCTTATACCAGTCACCGCATTTTTCGACAATCTCCACCGTATCGCCTGAATGCAGATATCCGATAATCTCCTGATCCATACCGGGACCGGAACGAAAATGCAGGCTGGTGATACCCGGCACCACTGTACCCATCTGCTTTCGAGACTTTTCGCTGCCGATGTTGTATTCCTTGCCGCCCACCGTAACGATCAGGTTCCCATCCGCATCCGTAGAAACCTCATAGCCATCCGGCAGCACCTGCATATCCGGGTCGATTTCGATGCTGTCGGTATTGTCCGTTTTCCCTGCATTTGCGCTTCCTGCTGCATCCGCTTCCTGCGCAGCGGTACTGACAGATGTGTTCTTCTGCACATCATCGCCCGTATAGGCAAACGCAGTAGTCGCAAAGGTTCCTGCCACCATCACGCTGGCAAGCAGCATTGCCATCATCTTTTTCATTCCATATCCTCCGTTTCTTTCTCGTCCAGTTTCATGTTTTCCGGGTTGGGAACCGCAGCCTGCGCCATCTGAATGATGACTGCCAGCTGTTCCGGGGTCAGGCTCTGGGCATGTACCATTTCACAGATTTCGCTGTTTTCCTGTTCGTGGTACTTTCTGTCCCATTCCTTTCTGCGCTCCTCCCACTCATCGCGTTTTCTGCGGGCTTTCTCCCGCTCCGCAGCAATCTTTTCCAGTTTCAAGCTCATATCGTTTCCTTTCCGGACGAATAAACGCCCTGTTTTTATCGAATTCTTCCCATACAGTAGTAATGCTGCCGCCAGTAGTTCGTCTCAATGGAAGCATAGGAAATTGGGTTGCCGCAGTGAATCATCATCCCGTTGCCGACATAAATGCCCACATGGGATGCGCCACTGGTGTTGTAGGTTTTCTGGAAGAAGATCAGGTCTCCGGGCTTTGCCTCACTCTTCGAGATAATGTCGCATTTTCCCATCAGACCGTTGGCCGTCTGCCTGCCTACATTCCAGCCATTGCCGCAGTGGTTGATGACCCAGCTTACAAAACCGGAGCAGTCAAAACTGGTACTCGGCGAGCTGCCGCCCCAAACATAGGGATAACCGAGATATTTCTCTGCTTCGGTAATCATCTTCCGGAATTTTTCATCCGTCAGAGCTTCGCCCGGAATGTCGTAATCCTGGTATTCTCCGCTGGAACCCGCGCCATCCGGCGTTGCAAAGGCTATGCCTGCAAACAGGTCATCCCGATTGCCCCGGCACTCCAGTGTGACTTCGTATCGTTGCAGCTGGTCATCTGTAAGGCCGGAATTTCTTGCAACATAGTCAACGCCCCGATTGAGCAGTGTTACATTGAGGATTTTATACTCATACTGTACCGTCACCTGATAGGTGTAGGTGTGTCCGGTTCCGGTGATTGGATTGTAGCGATAGCCCACACGGGTTTCTTTCCTTGTCCGGATTTCCACCTTTTCCTCCAACTTCAGCTCATACTGCGCTTCAAAAATACTCTGGAGCCGCGCCTGCACCTGGCTTCTCGTATAGTTTTCAAATTCTACGGTCAGCAGAGATGCAAGCTCATAGGGATTGTGACCAATCTCTGCCAGATTGTAGCGATACTCGTCATAGCCCGGATGGTCGGTTTCAATGCGGTCGATTTGTTTGCGAAGTTTATCTTCCAGCTTGGTATAATCCGTCTCCACGCCTTTCAAATCTTCATCTTCTGCCGTGTAGGAAGTCCCCAGCACCACATTGCCGCCGCCATTGATCAAGACGGAGCATGACGAAACCGCCCCGGCAATCACCAAAACAAGCAGTCCCACGGCTGCGATACCGATGATGATATGCGAGTGGCTCTGCACAAACTGAAATGCCTTTTCCGTTATACTGACAGTACCCTGCGCAGCTTTGGCTGTGCCAGATGCTGTGTTCTCCGCAGCGGCTGCACCTGCCTTCGCAGCGGCATACTCTTTTTTGATGGCCTGCTTCTGCCGCCATCGGGAAAAGAGATTGGAACCAGCCTGCGGATCAGACTTCATGCGTTCCGCAAAGATGGAATCTACGGCATCTTTATTTGCCTTTTTCTCCAACCGCTCCAGCTTTTTGTACTGCCGCAGCTTTCGACCATATTGGAACCGGGAACCAGCACGGGCTGCACCTTCCGCTGAGCCTTCGGTAAAATGCGCTGCCTCCACACCAGAATTATTATCCTGGTCGGCATTGCGCACACTCTGATGTGCCTTGGCTGAAAGTGCATCTGCCGCAAGATTTCCCGGCTTCTTTGGCTTTCCGCCTTTTTTCCCGGAAGCTGCTGCATTCTTTTTCGCTTTTACTTCCTGCTCTGATTTCAGCTTCTTACTGCGCATCTTAGCAAGATCGGCCTCGTGACGAATCTGCCTTCGGTGTTCCGCTTTTTTCTTGTTGCTGTCTCCCGTACTGCTATCGGCGGCTTTGTTCCTGGAATCGCGAAGGGTGTTCTCCGCACCCTCGCGCTCCTGCCGCAGCTTGTCTCCGAGATTCGGATTTTTCTTGCCAGCCATCGCTTACACCCCCTTTACTTCCTGCACTTCGGTTAATTTTGTCGTCATAATCCGGTACAGTTCCAGATCGGTCGGGAAACGATCAACGAACGGCAAAATCACATTTCCATAAAACAGCAGTCCTTCACCTTCACCGGAGTGGGTCACATAGGACAGCTGGTGTGGGCTGATATTCAGCTGATCCGCCAGAATTTGACGGTCACCGGCTGCCTGATTCAGCATATAAATGAAGTCGCTGTTCTCAAAAATGTTTGTCACTTCGCGGGAAGAAAGCAGATCTTTTACGTTCTGGGTGATGCCGGTGGGAATACCACCCCATTTACGGAATCGCTTCCAGATTTCCACGCTGTAAGCCGCTGTCTGCTCTTCTTTCAAAAGCAGATGGAACTCGTCCATATAGTAGCGGGTGGCTTTACCGGCGTTACGGTTGGCGGTTACACGCCCCCAGACCTGGTCCTGCACCACCAGCATCCCAATCTTTTTCAGCTGCTTGCCCAGCTCCTTGATGTCATAGCAGACCAGCCGGTTATTGATATCTACGTTGGTGCGGTGGTTAAACAGGTTCAGGGAACCGGTCACATAGATTTCCAGTGCCGTTGCCACATGGTGTGCCTCCTTTTCATCCTGCCGGAGCAGTGCCTCATACAAGTCTTGCAACACCGGCATGTTCTCCGGCACCGGATTCTCAAAATAGGTCTGGTAAATCTGATGAACGCAACGGTCGATAACCGTCTTTTCTACCGGCTGCAATCCTTCTTTGCCGCCCACGATCAGCTCGCACAGGGACAAGATGAAATCTGCTTTCAGGGCAATCGGATTATCTTCTTCCGAATAATTCGCGTTGATGTCCATCGGGTTGATATACTGCGTGCTGGAAGGGCTGATCTTAATGACCTGCCCCTCAAATTTCTGCACCAGTGCCGTGTACTCGGCTTCCGGATCGCACACAATTACATCGTCATCCGTCACCAGAAACGCATTGGCGATTTCTCGCTTGGCAGAGAAGGATTTACCGGAACCGGGAGTACCCAGAATCAGCCCGTTGGGGTTTTTGAGCTTTTTCCGGTCAACCATAATCAGGTTGTTGGACAAAGCATTCAGCCCATAGTACAGAGCCTCTTTCCCGGTCTGAAACAGCTCCTGGGTGGTAAACGGCACGAAAATTGCCGTGCTGCTGGTAGTCATGCTGCGCTGAATCTCAATCAGGTTCTGTGCCAGCGGCAGGCAGCTCATCAGCCCCTGCTCCTGCTGAAAGTCCAGACGGCGCAGGTTGCAGTTGTACTTCTGCGCGATACTGGAAGCTTGAAACACATTGGTTTCCAGCTCCTGCTCCGTCTCGCCGGTGTTCATCACCAGAAAGGTCAGCAGGAACATACGCTCATTCTGGCTCTGCAATTCCTTCAGCAGTGCCTTTGCGTCCTTGCCGTAAGTTGCCAAATCTGACGGAATGATGTCCATATCGTATCCGGAACGGACAGCTTTCTTCTGTTCCTCAATCTTGGAACGATCCAGCTCCGTAATGGTGTGCTTGATGGATTTGATTGCTTTATTCTGGTCTACCGACTGAATGTGCATAGTCACGATCTGGCTGGATTCCATATCCAGAAAATCCTTCAGCAGCTGATCCGACAGGTCGGAAGCCGTGATCTGGAGATAGGACATGGAACCATACATCCCGCCCATCTGAAAAATACGGTTTTTCGGAAAGGCAAAACCGGTCGGCGCAATAAAATCCTTTACCGACAGCCCGCTCTCTGGCAACCACTTCCAATCGAAATTGAATCGGTCATGGTCCCCCATGTGGAACATATCGTGCATCAGATGAAGCCGTTCCTTGCCGTTCAGCAATTTTGCCCGGACACCCAAGCGTTTGAAGTTGTTCATCAGATCGATCTCAATGTGAATGAGCCTCGGCTTTGCCTGTTTCATGGATTCCGCTTCAATGCCAAACGTCAGGTACTTCGTCTTGGTCAGGCCATTGTTGCCCTGGGCAAGCTGGCGGCGCAGCATGGTGCTGTACTCCGTGCGCACCGGATTGAAATGATCCTTCTGATACGGGATACGCACCATCTTCTCAAAATTCGAGGCATCCGTAGCCATATTCATAAAAGAAAGCTCAAAGCGGATGCTGGAATCAAAGAAGTTCAGGAAGCTGCACCATTCCTCAAAGATAGCCGTCTGATCTTCCTGCTGCGCCAGCTGATAATTGATATCCTGAAACTGAATGGTTTTGGTATAGTAGTTGTCCGTTACACGGCAGATACCATCCGGGAACATCCGCTGAAAGGGAATGCTCTCCTGTGCCGAGTGCGGAACCGTGCGGTCACCCCTTGCACGGTCAATCACCGTCTGCACTTGCTTTTGCTCTGCGGCTGACAGATGAGACGGCATTCGGATGTCATCCTGCTTTTTATTCTTCGCTGTCAGCTTTTCGAGAATTTTGAACAATGCGATTTACCTCCATTTCCACGTCTGCCTGCTGAACCAGCAGTGCATAGTAATTTTTTGTTTTGTAAGGCCGCGTTTTGGGTCGCTTGAACTTCGCCTCATAGAAGTGCTTTGCCACCACTTCCAGCGGCTGACCGTCTTTCTCGTACATGGCAAGAAAGAAAAGCGGCAGCATCACTGCCATCATGCCAAGTGCGGCAAGACTCAGATTCCCACTGGATTTGAGAAAAAAGAAAACCGGAACGCCAATCAGCGCACCGGCTCCGAAGCAGAGAATCTGCCGTTTGGTCAGATTCATAAAGACCTTGGTTTTGACCTTTGAAAGGTCACGCGGCACAGAAATATAAGATGCCATGAATCATTCCTCCTCTATTAGTGCGCTGCAAATACGGATTTCGCGAGGCTCCCCGTCTTAAATAGGGTAAATGCCAGCAAAACCGTATAGCCCATAACGCCCCAAATGCTGCTGATGATGTTATCCGAAAAGGACAGGTTCTGAATCAGAACTGCATAGATGCCCACACAGATCATGATAAGAAAGCCCTGGAATCCCAGTGCAAACAGGGAGCGCAGATAGTTTTGACCGGTATGGCTCTGCTCATGGTTTCCAAAGGTTGCAAACGGAATCGGCGCAAGGCTCACCATGAGATATATTTCCACCATTCGGCCATACACGATGACAAAGATGATAGCCGACAACGCCAGCATCGTGACCTGAACCACAAAGGTCTGCAAATACAGCCCCAACAGCGGTCCCAAGTCCATCCCTTCCAGTGTGGCCTGCATCGCTGTCAGGGTCGCATCGCTGACGGACGTACTGCCGGAAATCAGACCGCCGCTTCGGGAAATCACTTGCTGCGTTACATCAAAGACAGCCATCGTGATATTGAATGTGTTCGAGATCAGGGTCACTGCCAGAAAGGTCTTAAAGACCCATTTGAAAAATGTCCAGGTCTCGAAATTTGCCAGATTGTTATGCTCAATGAGCATCTGGATCAGCTCATAACAGGCGATGAAAGTCAGCACCATTCCGGCAATGGGCAGGATCACGGATTCCGAGATGTTGCGGATCATAGAAAAGACCGCAGGTGAAAAGTTCGCCGGTGTGGTTCCCACATCGCCTGCGATCTGTCCAACCTGCTGGTTGACCGAATCAAACATCCCTGAAAGATTTCCCATGATGCCGCTGATGATCATGCTCTTGAGCCAATCTGTGATCTGTTCAAGGATACTCTGCATGAGCCGCCTCCTTCCTTACGCAAACACGCCGAACAGCTTCGCCATCCTGGACAGAAGCATGAACAACTGTGAGAAAAGAGACAGTGCCGATGCAGTTGTAGTAAGAAACGCCATAGATTTGTCCTCCTGTAACTTGTCCGGCCTATCAGCCGGTGCGATTCTAAACTGTGGTTCTGCGCCATACTTCCAACATGTGCACCTGCCGGAGAGCGCAGAAAATAGCCAGCTGCGGATATTGTCTGCATCTGACTATGTAACAGGCAGCTTTCGCCGCCCGGTCGGAATCTTCGCTCCGACAGCTTTTGTTTAACCGAACAGACCGGAAAGCAGCGGCACCAGAGTTGTGCCGATCAGTGCAACGCCGCCGCCAGCCATGAGCTGTTTCATGCCCTGAGACTTAGCACCAGGGTTGTCGTTGCCGTAACCCTCCAGCAGGTTGATTGCTCCCCAGATACCGAGACCGGCACCCAGTGCGATGACGAGGGTCTGAAGAACGGTTACTGCGCTGTTGAAAAATGCCATAAATGTGTACCTCCTTGAAAACATGAGATGTTGGTTGTCATGCCTGCTTCGTCCGTGCGCATCAAACGAATCCGGGCAGAAAAATAGCCAGACTTCTGTTGATCAGGCAGAGGTCTGGCTATGTAAAGGCAGCTCTTACTGCCGTTTTGTTATCTCTATGTTGGCTCTTTTCCTGATTTTTCTGAGAGCCTTGCTGATAATCTGCCGCATACGCAGTTCTGTTACCTCGAACTCATCAGCAATTTCTTTGCGTGTCATCTTATTTTCAATGTAGTACATCTGAATGACTGCTCGTTCTCTTTCTGTCAGATGGTCATACTTCAGGACATCTTCAGTTACTCCATCTACCTGTAAATCGTGGAGAATATTTTCTGGATATGATCGTTTTCTTGCCATGCTTCTTTTCCTTTCCATTCCATTTCAAATTCATATAGGAGCTATATGTAACGGGCAGCGTTTGCCACCCGCCGAGTGTTATCACCCGAATTAGGCTATTAACCGAACAGGCCAGAGAGCAGCGGTACGAGAGTCGTGCCGATAAGGGCAACGCCACCACCAGCCATCAGCTGCTTCATGCCCTGGGACTTGGCACCGGGGTTGTCGTTGCCGTAGCCCTCCAGCAGGTTGATGGCTCCCCAGATACCGAGACCGGCACCCAGTGCGATGACGAGGGTCTGAAGAACGGTTACTGCGCTGTTGAAAAATGCCATAAATGTGTACCTC
>NZ_JBQHWS010000133.1:0-9275 GCF_052063845.1 Blautia sp. HCP3S3_D9 | reverse complement strand
AATGAAAACCGTTTTGTTATTTTTATTTATTATGAGTGCAGATATGCTCAGTTTGCGCTTTCATCTCGGTAATTGAATTGCCGAGGATTCCCGCTTATTATCCTAAAATCTGGGACAGATCAGCATATGGATTTTTTACTCCGGAAACCACTGGCAGCTATGCAATTTTATCAGGAGAAGATCATCCGGCTTTTCTGTTTGATGAATCCGGAAAAAATGTATCTGAGCAAAACGGTGTTTTTGATCTGCAGGCCGGTCATAAATATACCATATTAAATACAGAATTCTTTAGTGAAACTGAAGCCCACATCAGTGCAGAACTCGCTTATAACATTGCCTCCATAGAACCGGTCGGCGATTTCAGTCAGAAAACTACCTATTATTTCTTTATGGGTCGAGTAGGTGCACCCCTTACGGTCGTACACCCCTCACAGAACTCCGGACGTGCGGTTTTCCCGCATCCGGCTCTTTGCGAAACGAATCGTTCACATTATCATTCGTATATATTGACATATATCCGGGGTCTTACCAGTGGATAGCTATTATCCAGCATATTTAGAAATTCTACCCAATTATAGCTTTTCTTCTGGCTTCTCCGGTTCAGACAATAGAACAGGCTTCTCATGATGTTATATCGGAATGCCGTTATACTTTCTGTATTGTCCGTAATTCCATAGTAATGGTAATAACCAGTTAGTATCTGGTTAAGTTTTGCAATAATCTCTTTTAATCTGCATGTTCTCATCTTCACTAACAGAAGATTTACTTCTCTGCACTTCTTTGCAAACTTCTTCTTACTGGTTTTCCTCTTCACTCTGAATCTGCCATTCCTACTTTTGGAACAGTAGTGTGTAAAACCTAAGAAAGTAAAAGTGCCTGGTTTCGTTCCGGCTTTTCTGCATCTTTCTTTTGCATAACGCCCGAACTCTATCAGACGGCTCTTTTCTTCTTCAAGGCTTAATCCAAAGTGTCCCATTCTATGTTTCAGATGTTCATAGAACCACTCTGCATCCGATTTATACTGGAATGTTACCACAAAATCGTCGGCATATACGACCAGACCTGCATATCCTTTCAGCTTTGGTGTTATCACCTCTTTAAACCACCATACCAGTACGTAATGCATATAGATGCAGGAGATTACAGGAGAACAGACAGAACCCTGTCCACTTCCTTCTTCGGTTTCTTCAAATTCATAGTTGTTCATAATCCCTGCCTTCAGCATCCGTCTGACAAGACGGATAATATTGGGGTCTTTGATCCTTGATCCTATAAAATGTATGATCCATTCATGGTCAAGATGCTGGAAGAACCCTTTAATGTCTGCATCCAATACATAACTTGTTGGTTTTCTCTCCAACATCAGGTTTAATTTTCGGATTGCTTTATGACATCCCCTGTTGGGTCGGAATCCCATCATTTCATCATAGAATAGGGGTTCAAACACCGCTTCCAGTATTCTGCGCAGTGCTTCCTGCACCAGCTTATCTTCATAACAATAGATACTGAGCGGTCGCATCTTTCCATTATCCTTCGGTATTTCCACCAGCCTTGCCGGTTTCGGCTTATAGGACTTCTTCTTTAGACGTTCTATAAGAGCGCTTATGTTTTCTTCCAGTCTTCTCCCGTATTCCTCTTTGGTAATCCCATCAATTCCTACGGCTTTCGTTCCATCCATCTGGGCATGACAGCTCTTAAGCATTTCTTTATTAATCAGATGTCCTAAAGACGTAAATACCATATCAGGATTTTCCTTTGATAATTGTGATATTCTCGCCAATTTCGTTTCCATTAGTACCTCTATCTCTGTGTATAGCTAATGTTTCCTCTTTGATATAGTTTCGCAGGCCAGAACTGTGAGGAACAGTTCTCTCTCGACTTCCCTCTGGTATTTATTTTGTTCATACCTTCATCAGTACTATTCGGGCCTCCGACTACCTGCATTTCTTTTGCCATTCTTCTTTTGGTTGTCAGGCATACTTTCTGTTTACACACTACAGAAGAAAATGCAGGTTCTCTCCAGTTGATATAAATTCCCTGTATAACATGAATAGTTCCAACCAACACCGCAGAGGTATGTAAAATCTCACCATAACGATAAATACATATGTTGTCTTCCATCCAGACCACGATGTCGACCCTCTGGTGACTTTGGGATTTCGGTGCTCAATAGCTATCCCTGTTATCTTGCTGTCTACGCTTAGCCTGCAACGTTACCGCGGCAGACTCAAGACTCGCTTCAAATGCTGTGGTTAGCAGCTTATTTGATGGGGCTTCCACCCACCGGACTATATACCCTTACCTGGACGCACGGTCTGACCCTTGTGGTGCTCATATGAGCTGGAGCGTTGGCGGACAACAGAAAAATCATCTTATTTTATATCCCTTAATTCTTCAATTAACAATCCAACCCGGCTTCCCACTGAATGTTCCAATTCTTCAATATCTTCGCAATAGTTCTTTTCATTTTTGATTGCTATATCAATCCGATTCATAAACCAGTCAACATCATAAGAAGACTTTGTATACCCAGTCATTCTTTTTCGCAGTTCCTGTTCCGTATAGCGGCGTTTCGCAGTTATTTTCGGATTATGGAAAAGCTGTATTTCATCCAGTTGTTCCACGTCATCAAAGTGGAGCAACAGCCAAAATTCAAAACATGGATTTGTCAGATATAATCCAAAACCATTTTCCCTGCATTTTTCTAGAACATATTTATACTGATTGTTTTCCTCATGTGCAACAAAGCTCTCTCTGTCACGATCTACGACAAAGCATATTTTATCAAATCCTTCCGCATAAGTAATTGACCGGTTTCGGATAATGCGTGGCACATCATCAACAATTTGTTCATATCCTTCTTTATCCTGAAAATACTCAGCAAGCATCCTGCATGTTTCTTCCAGATCTGTAACAGGCTCTGTAAGAGTGATCTGCAGTTTTTCGCTGCATATCCATTCCAACGTCTGCCAAAGACTTTTGGCTTTTGCTTTGCTGTTTACGAGTATCTTTTCTTCATACAGATAATCCATGAACCAGTTTAAAAGAGTTTCATACGAAACAGTGCCAAGTCTGCTTTCTTTCAGATTCAAAAGCATACGGTCCACGATCTTCTTTGGATTACTCCATCCTTCTTCACTGTAGCTCCTTACCACAGGAACCAGTTCGATCAACGGATTGATTCCGATCATGGAACGATTCTGGTTTACACCTTCAAAATAAATCTCCTCTGTTTCTTTTCCTTCATATACAAGAAAATACTTTTTCCGCACTTCGTCTGTATTCCTTGTTCTGGTTCTTTGGGCAAATGTCTTTTTTTCTCTCATGCGCTATGCCCTCTCAACTGGAAAAATGGTGCTGAAAATAGGAATGCCTCCATACCTTCCCTCCAGATATGCCTTGTCAATCTTCTGGTCAAATCTGGCATTATATTCTTCCAATGAATAGATATCCGACTCTCCGTTTTCCTTTTTATCCACGAACCATATCTCATCCCTGCGGAGAAGATCGAAATCCATCAATCTCGACTCATGGGTTGTAACGATAAGCTGGATATTCTTCTCAGCCGCAAGGTTTAAAAATGTCTCCACAAACTTATAACTGAGACTTGGATGCAGACACCGATCCAGTTCATCTATGACATAAGTTTTTCCCTCGCCGGACAATAATATCTCCAACAGATCGAGAATACGCACTGTTCCATCCGATTCTTCTTCCAGATTAAATAACACATTTTTTCTTCCATGACTGAACTCGATTGTCTGGCATTTCACAGTATCGCTGCCATCTATCATAATAATAAACAGATCCGCAAGCGTCCTTAATATCATATTGATTCCCTTGATCTGCGGATGGTTTCTTACTTCAACCTGTTTCTGCTCGATATTTGACAGAATTTTGTCCTGCAGGTTCTTCGACAATCCATGTAGCACTTTCTCAACTGGAACATCCACTAAAGCGAAATCCGTAATCCCGGTTCCAAATGCAGATATAATCCGGCAAACCTCACTGACTTTATCTGCCTGGGCAAGATAAGAGTAATCAGAGATCGGCTGATTCGGATAATTGATATCCAGTGAATCTTTTATCCACAAAAAAACATTTTTCAGAATCGCAGCCGTTTTATGACTCTCGTACAGATTTTTTTTATTTTGATTCATGACCGCCAAAAACAGGACACTGCCATCTCCACGAATATCATCTGCATAGACATCCAGTTTTTCCTTTAACCCTTTACGTGCAAGCATACCACCCAGTTCATACGTTCCGTTTGCAATGTCTCTTGTAAAAAGTATTTTCTCTGAATTATCAGCATGAAGTTCCACCAGCCACTCTGAAATAAACCTGCTTTGGCTCAGGATAATTTCAAAACCATAAGAATAATATTTACCATCTAACAGAATCTCTACTTCAAAATAGCTTGGCTTCATAGCATTTTCCGGATTTACTTTGCAGTATTTTTCTGTATGTCCGTCCGGCAGACCACTGATCACTACCTGTTTCATAAAATCCATTGCCTTTACCAGATTGGATTTTCCGGCAGCATTCGCACCATAAACTGCCGCAAATTTCAGTAGTTTGATCTTTCCATCATCATACAGGTGTTCCTTTTTCCCACGAACACGTCCTGCAATCATAGAAAATTCTTCAGACATGTTATCTTCTCTTGATGCAAATGACAAAAAATTTTTTACACTAAACCGTATCAGCATCTTGACACCTCCTGTACATTTAGGTTATACGTTTTTTTCGTATATGTCAAGAATATTGTATTTATTATTTTGTTAAATTATGATTTTATGTGATTTTTTCGTATTATGATTTAATTTCGATCTTAAAAGCAACCTAAAAATTAAGCACTTACTTTTCTTGCGATATTTCTCCTTTCATTTCGCTTTTTGTACTCGATAATACTATCATTTATGATTATTCTAAAATGAAAATCTGTCAGGTATTCTTTCATGTTCTCCTGCATTTGCTTATCCCTCTATCCCATCTCTGATATCTTATTTACGAGATTTTATCACTCGTGATAAGCTTTTGCAAGATATTTTATGTTTCTTTTACAGATCTTTTAGTTCTGTTTTATCTTCTTTATCGGTATTTCATGGGGTCAGACCCCAATGTGGTCAACCTAGCGTCAACTTAGGGGCATATTAGCGAATATCCTCTAATGCAAACTACAAAATTAATCGGTTTATGACAGAAAACAGTTGCTGTTTTGTTGGAAACCAGAAGATTCATAAAAATTGCCGCACTTAAATAAGCCTATTGATGAATGCTGGCTCTATTTTAAAAAGAAGCTTTTTTATTTCGGAAATGTGAACGTCCCTTGGATTTCAATTTCTTCCTTGGAAACGACCTTCCGGGCAGGAGCTGTGATCTGCAGCGTACAGCATCTGTATATAACTGTTCAATAATTGAAAGCTCAAACAGTCCGCAGAGTATTTTGGGAACAATACTTTTGATCCGTCCAATGATAAATGCACGATTGGCCTGATAACGGAACTTATTTGTGCTTTTGGCAGAAATCTGTATTTCTTCATCTGCTTCATTTTTTATAAGAGAGGCCAGATTCGATAAAAGCATATTTATATAAAATTCCTGCTGTATAGACACTGCAGTAGCACCGGAAAACTCTTCCATGGCAAAGCGGCTTTTTAGTTCTTTGTACTTAAGTTCTACAAGCCATCTGTAGAAGTAAAGTTCCCGGAACATATCTTTTGTAACAGCAGGATCAAACAGGTTTGTTGCAAGATATTCTTTTGTACCATCATCAAGCGGAATCTCAAGGACACGTATGGGTACATCGGAAGTACCTTCTTTTGAAGTTCCCTGAAGAATGGAAATCATATCACCATTGCATTTTTTAGATAAATTGATTCCCTCTTTCAGTCTCATAACACAGAGATGCCCATGCTCTACACAGTAGCGGAACATATCTTCTGAATAATAACCTCTGTCGAAAATAATAATACTGTTGTTATATAGTCCCATATCTTCAAGAACTTCAAGATGTTCTAATGCAGCTGCTCGTTCAGAAGAAAGAAATTTATGGATAGATGCATGAAGGATATAATCATCCAGAACATCATAGATTATTGAAGCCAGTCCCATGGTATAACGTCGGTTTGGATCAGGATAGCTGGACATTTCGCCAAAAAAATCAAACGTCGATTTTGAATTAGGAAGTTCGATCCTGGAACCATCTACTGCAAAAAGATGATAACCCTGCCACAGCTTTCTTGAAGAGATCTGGCTGTAAAACAGATCAACAGAAAGGTAATAAAGTTCTTTAAACAGTGAAGGATTAATGAACTGTCTGGCTTTGGAAAGTGCCTGTTTAGAAACATCCGGAAAAGAAAGTGTGCCAAGTTCTTCTCTAATCTGTGAAAGATTCTGGAACATGGAAGCTTTTGAAGAGAAGAACAGATAAATAATAACTTGCAAAAGTGAAAGTTTTCTTCGCCGTACAAAATGTTTTTCCACCCGATGGGGTTCCAGTTTATCTTGATCTGTGATATAATCTTTAATGGATTGGACGATATTTTTACAAATATTAGTTCGATTCATATGGCATACCTCCTACGTATTGGAATAGATAAATATTTCGCTGGTAACGTAATATTGCTTAATCTATAAACCACATATTTAGGAGGATATGTCAAGATATTTATATAAAAAAATCCAGAATATAAGCCCAGAATCGTTGAATTTTCAGCATTCTGGGCTTAAGTTGACCACATTGGGGTCTGACCTCAATGTTGGGAACTTAAATTTTCCAATTTCCATATCACAGGTTTCGAGAAGCAGATGGATATGATTCGTCATCAGACAATATGCATGTAAAACACATCTATATTTTATCAATGCGCTTTTTAAGATCTGAAGAAACACCTGATAGTCCATTTCATCCTCAAATATCGGTTTTCTTCTCACTCCCCTGTGCATAATATGGTAGGTTACGCCCGGAAACCAAACCCTTAATTTTCTTGCAATAGTTATCACTCCTTTGATGTTATTATATTTTATATTATCATATATGATTCTTTGAATAAAAATCTGTCAGTCATCACACATTTTTATTTCAATGTATTTCCCAATAGCATTGGCATATTTCTCGGCCTCTCATCCTTTGCTCAACATAATTTTTAAGCAAATCATATCACAGATGATATAATTCCGCAAGACATTTACACTTTCTTTACAGAACTTTTAGGACTTGTTTAATCATTTTACAGGTACTTCATGGCGCCAGTTACTTCACAGTGTCTGACCAGCACATTTCTTCACTGTTCACACATTTTTTTATATTACAGAATCTTCTAACAAAAATATCGGATCTCTCCAAAATATTGAATCCATGCCTGTATCACATCATCATGTCTGGCCTCTATCATACGCATAATATTGCGAAGGGTATGATTTGGAATGTGGGAATTATTATTACAAAGCAAGCAATTACCTGTACTGGTTATCCATATTTTTGTCGCATTTGCTGTCGGTGCTCCCTTGGCAACATGAATATGAACAGGCTCAAGTGGCTTATTTTCATTTGTCCAAAAATAAATCCAGTACTCGCCAAACCTAAAAATTCGAGGCATTATCAAATCCTCCCTCTTGTGAAAACTCTATAATCAAGTGCGCCATGGAATGTATAATTTCATCAAAACGACTTATTTCTTCATCTGAATACTGAAATATATCTTCCCATTCATAGTCTGGAAGCCAACATGTTGCATGTTTAAAACAATACTTCTCATCTGGAGTTTCTATATACACTTTTACTCTACCATTTGGTTTCATCTCAGAATGTGTAATTTCTGTATTGTCGTTCAATGTCATAAATGGATACATCATAATATCTTTTTCCTCCACTTTAAATATATCCTTATATCTTTATACTTCCTTGTTGCGAACCTCACATGAGTGAAATTACGTGCTTCCAGACGCTTTTGGCGTCAGACTAAACTTAAAAATTATTACATATCAAGTACTCCTGAGCTCATGATACTAAAATTCATGTCATTCCCTTTTATTTCTTTTCCCATATATCCCTCAATAAAATCAAAGTATCCATCTGAACCTGAACGTTTTTCCCATGTATCAATTGACTCCTTAATCCTTAGCAGACACATTACTGGAAATTTATAGTATTCTTTTACTTGTTCCTGTGACAGAATATCCATCTGGAACTGTTCTTTTACCAGCTCCATTATCTCATTATTTGTGTAAGGATCAAATGCCATGAGCAATGCCTTTTCAAGCCTTTCATTTTCTTTGTTTCTAAAGTTGTCTGTGTCATATTTTTCCCTACTGTAGTTCCCTTTTATATCAAATAATGCCAATGCAATAGCCTCCCTTAATCTCCGGCTGTTTGATTCTGGGAATTCACGGTGTATTTTTAATACATTTCCTTCCATTGGTAACAGCAGCATAGCGTATGTTTCTTCTTCGCCCTTTCTGATCTTTCCGAATTCCCTCTCCATCTGTGAATAAATTTTTTCAAACTGGTATAACTGCATAATTCTTTATCCCTTTCCAACTTCATGGGGCAGACCGCAATGTTGGAACCAACCTTTCTGTTATATTCTTACTTAGATTATAACAATTATTTTATTTTCATACACCATATTTTTTTATTATTATCAAAAAATCTGCATCCGATGTTGCATTCTTTCAAATTATACAGTCTTTTTGATATTGTTTTACTTTATGTTATCATGTATGATTCTTTAAATAAAAATCTGTCAGTCATCACAGATTTTTATTTCGATGTGTTTCCCAAGAGCATTGGCATATTTCTCCAATACTATCAAGGTGGGTACTCTGCCTCCGCTCTCGAAGCGGGCCAGATTTGACGGCTTGATCCCGGTAATATCTGAAATCTCCTGCTGCGTCATCTTCTGGTTATGTCTTTCATCTACCAGGCTTCGGATCGTTTCTGCTGATTTATTTAACACGGTTTCCTGTATCTTTTCTGTATAAGTCGCCAGACGCCTTTCACGGGCTTCCTTTTCTGAAAAATACTCTTTCATATTTTCCTGCATATGCTTCTCATCCTTTGCTCAACATAATTTTAAGCAAATTATATCACGAATGATATTCCTCTGCAAGATATTTATACTTTCTTTACCGAACTTTTAGAGTTTGTTTAATCATTTTATAAGTACTTCATGGTATCTGACCCTAGGGATCATGACTCAGTGCAATAAGGAAGAAGGGAAACTTCCAAGCAGCGAATCCTTTATGTGGGTCATGCGCAGTGCAGAAAG
>NZ_JBQHWS010000132.1:0-9354 GCF_052063845.1 Blautia sp. HCP3S3_D9 | reverse complement strand
CCTCAAACCAGGCGCCCACAAGCCCCATATCATCAGCAGCCAGCAGCATTCTTCAAAGTGAAGACAGATAATAAGTTCTGTAAATCATAATATTCACCCTCACCAGAAAAATAAATGACAGTAAAGAGTACTTAGCTTTTTATGGAATTGCTATAGTTACAATTCATTATAAAATTTTCTCATATGAAAAGCAATAAAATCTCATCTTGTCTGTCTTGACATTGCTATAAATCAGGGGAATCATTTGGTTACTGTTCATTGGTAACAATCCCGCGAAGCGTGTTGCTGAGCGGAGTGAACAGTAACTAACTTACTACAAATGTAAACCAAACACAAGAAGACAAGTTGACAATTCTCTTCGCCTATGATATAAAAAGAAGGTCAAAATCAATCATCAACAGGGAAAGAGGAGAGTCTTATTATGAGTCAGTCATATGCAAAAAGCCCTGCTGCAGAGAGAAAATTTACAACCAGAGAAATGGTACTGGTTGGTATGTTTGCAGCAGTTCTTGCAGTAATATCGCAGATTTCACTGCCAATGCCTACCGGTGTACCGATCACCATTCAGGTATTTGGTGTAGCACTTGTAGGCGCAGTACTTGGTTCCAGGCTTGGAACTACAGCAACACTGGTTTACGTTCTGTTAGGAGCCATCGGTCTTCCGATCTTTGCTAACTTCTCAGGCGGAATCAGCAGCATCGTAGGAGTTACAGGAGGATACATCTGGGCATGGCCGATCATGACCTGGCTCTGCGGAATCCGTCCGAAAACAGAGAACAAGACAAAGAATCTTGCAATCTCAATCGGATTCGCACTGATCGGACTTCTGATCGTTGAGACAATCGGTGGTCTGCAGTGGCACTTTGTAGGAGGCTCCATGAGCATCCCGGCAATCGCAGTATACTCCTTAACAGCATTTATTCCAAAGGATATTGTGATCACAGTTCTTGCAGTACTGATCGCAATTCCCATTAGAAAAGGAATCAACAATGCAGGAAACCGCTGATAAAAGTAACAGGTTAAAGAATAGCCTGCCGGAAGACAATCTGGTAAAGCAGGAAAACATAAAGATTCACGGAATCGGACTTGATAAAGCGGGACGGTGTACACACTATCACACACAGCTTGATATAGCTGCATTGCTTTGTGCGAAATGCAGGAAATATTACGCATGCTATTCCTGTCACGATGAACTGGAAGACCATTCATTTGTTGCAACAACACCGGAAGAAGTTTATCCTGTTTTATGCGGAAACTGCGGCAGGAAACTTACACTTCAGGAATACAAAAAAGGCAGCTGCCCTTACTGCCATGCAGGATTTAATCCTAAATGTAGTTTACATGAGAATATTTATTTCTGTTGCACTATGTAACGTGTTTTGAAAAACATTTCCGCAATCTGCACGCCCCACTTTGCAGTATATTTTGCAGAAAGCTTTTTCAAACACACTCTAATGTAGAGAATACAAAATAACAAAAAATTTTGTATTCTCTTTTTATTTGTCAAAAAATCTGATATACTGATTAGAGTTAGGATAGACTAACTGAATCAAACAAATAACAAGAACATATTTCTTTTATTTGCATACAAATAAAAACAGGAGGAATAAATTGATGGATATAAATGTATTTTATGGAGTCCTGATTCCTTTTCTTGGGACTTCTGCAGGAGCTGCCTGCGTATTTTTCATGAAGAAGAATCTGAATGAACAGATTCAAAGGGCACTTACCGGTTTTGCAGCAGGAGTTATGGTTGCAGCTTCCATATGGAGTCTGCTGATCCCGGCAATTGAACAGTCTTCCGGCCTGGGGAAGCTTTCATTTGTACCGGCAGCAGTAGGATTTTGGATAGGGGTGCTTTTTTTGCTCTTGCTGGATCACATGATCCCGCATCTTCACCAGAACAGTGACAAGGCAGAAGGTCCGAAGAGCAAACTTCAGAGAACTACCATGCTGGTTCTTGCAGTAACTTTGCATAACATTCCGGAGGGAATGGCAGTAGGAGTCGTATATGCAGGCTATTTAACAGGTCACGCCCAGATTACTATAATGGGAGCTATGGCCCTTTCTATTGGGATCGCTATTCAGAACTTCCCCGAGGGAGCCATTATCTCCATGCCCTTGCGTTCTGAGGGAATGGGAAAGACCAAAGCCTTTGCAGGCGGAGTCCTGTCCGGGATTGTAGAACCTATCGGTGCAGTTCTCACAATCCTGGCTGCCGGCCTCATTGTTCCGGCACTTCCATATCTTTTAAGCTTCGCTGCCGGAGCTATGCTCTATGTAGTAGTGGAAGAACTCATACCCGAAATGTCTGCCGGAGAACATTCCAACATAGGAACCCTTTTCTTTGCCATAGGATTCTCTCTGATGATGATACTGGATGTAGCACTTGGATAAACAGATAATAATGCACTATGGACAGAATATGTAGAGAGTACTATAGTAAGCTGTATAGGATTATAGTGATCATCAAAATAATGCTTTATTTCTGAGAATCGCTATAGACAGAAATTAGAGGTGGCAGATTAATGAAAACAGCAGAAACTCCTGCAGGGATATTTACGATCAACAAAGTGAAAATTCCCTCAGCATACACATGTGCAGCAGAACAAAAAATAGAATATATCAGCGAAAATCATATGCAGATCATTACTATGGATCAGGCAGTATCATTTGGAGATCAGATATTGTCCCCCAGAATCTGTCAAAGCTGTATGAATCCTGAAAAAATTACAATCTATCCACTGGAAATAGAATACTTTGGGGAAAAAGTGTTTTTTATGGATCACTATAGTGTAAAAGAATGGAAAAAAGGCGATCCATTGCCGGAAATCCATGAATGGTATCCGCATATAAAAAAAGCCAAATGCAATCCATGCAGAAACTGTGGAAGATGTTAAAATTGCACATATGTGCATTGAATGAAAATATGTTGAAAACCAGAATCTGAAATGCTATCATGCAATCGAAATCACAAGTAAATGAGTGTTGGGGTAATACAAGGGAGATTGCATGATGAAAAAGTATGAGATTGGATTATATGAGAAAGCCATGAGAAATACATTATCATGGAGTGAAAAATTAAAATGTGCCAAAGAATGTGGATATGATTACATGGAAATGTGCATAGATGCCACAGATGAAAAAATCAACCGTATCTTCATGAATACAGCAGAAAAAAAAGAAATTATGGAAGCTGTATTTCAGGCGGGACTTCCGATTGGTTCCATGAGTGTAAGTGCCCTGACAAAATATGCGTTGGGCGATCCGGGTGAAGAAATCCGAAAGAAAGCAATGCAGATTGCAGAGAAATCCATAGAGCTTGCTGTTGATCTGGGCGTGCGTACAGTTATGATTCCGGGATATGATATCTACTTTGGAGAATCCACAATAGAAACAAAGAAATACTTTCTGGAAAATGTAAAAAAGATTGCAGAAATCGCAGAACGCGAGGGAATTCTGGTAGGATTTGAAACCATGGAGAATAACTTCATGAACACTACCGGAAAAGCAGTCCAGTATGTAAACATGGTAGATTCCGCATATCTGAAAATCTACCCGGATGCAGGAAATATCACAAACGCAGCAGTAGAGAATCAACACGATGTATGTGAAGATCTCTCTCTGGGTAAAGGAAAGCTGATCGCGCTCCATCTGAAAGAAACAAAACCGGGAATCTTCCGCGAAGTTCCTTTCCTCACAGGCCATGTACAGTTTGAAAAAATCATCAACACAGTATGGAGCTTGGGTGTCCGCCGCTACGTAACTGAATTATGGGACGTAGGAAAAGAGAACTGGAAAGAAGATATCTGTTTTGCAAATCAGAGTATGCGTACACTTTTGGACAGAGAAGCATAAATTAAGCAGTTGGAAACATAAACAAATAATAAAAGAGAAAGCGAAGAATGACAGATGTTCTTTTCTTTCTCTTTTTTGTTCACCGGAAATTACCCCGATAAATCCGCTGATTCAACTGTGAATGTCAGCTTAAATTTATAGATATCGAGTTATGTGTAAAATATTATTGACCTTAACATAGTAGTTGTTTGATTACCATATATCTGTAAATTACAAATGTTCAAGTACTGAAAAAATGTAAATTGCACATTTGTGCAGATAATGAAAATATGTTGAAATATAAAAATACAGGTGATAATATACTCTCAACAAGAGAAAAAACGTTATAATCAAAAGGAGAGAGATTCATGAGTAAGATTAGTGAAATGACAAGACAGAGCTGGATTGAAAGTACTTTTCCGGAATGGGGTACATGGTTAGTAGAAGACATTGAAAATGAAGTTGTAGCACCGGGAAATGTAGCAATGTGGTGGTTAGGATGTACAGGTGTATGGTTCAAGACACCGGCAGACACAAACATCACCATTGACCTCTGGTGCGGAAACGGAAAACGTACACACGGTGATGGAAAAATGAAAGTCGGACATCAGATGGCAAATATGTGTGGAGGAAGAGCCATGCAGCCAAATCTGAGAAACGTTCCATTTGTAATTGATCCATTTGCATTTAAGAAAGTTGATGCAGTTCTTGCTACACATTATCATCAGGATCATATGTCACCGGAGTGGGCGGCACATGTGATCAATAGTGGAATGACAACTACAGATGAAAACGGAAAAGAAATCCCGGTGCCATTTATCGGACCAAAGAAATCTGTAGAACTCTGGCAGAAATGGGGTGTTCCGGCAGAACGCTGCATCACAGTAAAACCTGGTGACACCATTAAGATCAAAGACATCGAGATTGTAGCGCTGGATTCCTTTGACAGAACCTGTATCGTAACAACAGATTCCACAGGTCCGGACAGAGAAGAACTTACAGGTGTGTGCCCGACAGACATGGACGACAAAGCAGTTAACTATCTGGTAAAGACACCAGGCGGAAATATTTATCATTCCGGAGATTCACACTTCTCCATCTACTTTGCAAAACACGGAAAAGACTATGATATTGATGTAGCATTCGGTTCATTTGGAGAAAATCCTATCGGTATGCAGGATAAGATAACATCTATCGATATCCTTCGCATGGCAGAAAATCTGAAATGTAAAGTAGTTGTTCCGATCCACTGGGATGTATGGACAAATTTCCAGGCAGACTGCGATGAGATCAAGGTTCTGTATGATTTCAGGAAAGACAGAAATGAATATAAATTCCATCCGTTCTTCTGGCAGGTAGGCGGCAAATACACATACCCGGCAGACAAGGACAAGATTTACTATCACCACAGAAGAGGATTTGAAGACTGCTTCGAAGCACCGCAGAATATTCCGTTCCGTTCCTGCCTGTAAAAACAGAATTGTCTGGAGACGGTCGGTAAGGGGTTTATTATGTGAGAGAAAAATAGAAAGTATATGAGGAGAAATTTGGGATGAATGTATTGGTAATTGATGTAGGAACATCAAGTATGCGAGGAATACTTTTTGAACATCAGGGAAAATGTCTGACAGAGAAACAGGAATTCTATCAGGCAACCTATCTGGAAAACAGTTGGGTAGAACAGAATCCGGCAGACTGGGAAAATGCACTATACAGCATTTTGAAACAGTCCGTAGCAGAAGCTGAGAATATGGGAGAGAAGATTAATGCAATTTCCATTACTTCACAGCGTTCTTCTGTAATTCCGGTAGATGAGAATATCCGTCCGCTGAGTAATGCGATCATGTGGCAGGATAAAAGAACAAATCATATCTGTGAATCTATGGAAAACCTGAATGACAAGGTATTTTCTCTATGCGGTTCCAGAGTCAATCCGGTGTTTTCTGGCTCCAAGATGATGTGGATTCGTGAAGAACGCCCGGAAATCTATGCAAAAACATACAAATTCATGGTAAGTCTCTGATATCTACATCAACGGAGGTCTTTCCAACAGCGTTCCATTCAATGACATACAGACCAATGTCTATGGTATGAAGATCATCCGCAGGGGAAAAGCAGATGCTACAGCCAGAGGTGCACTTATGATTGCAGTCACAGCAATGGGAATTTTTGAGAATGTAGAAAAAGCATTTGAGTGTATCAGCCGTCAGGATGAAGTGAAAATTTATCTTCCGGATGATAAAAAGATTCTGGAATACGAAAGATACAGGGCACAGATGAACCGTATTTATAAGAGAGCGTGGGGGGAGAAGCAAAAAGATGGCAGGTTTGAATTCCATATTTAATTTTTTGACAAGTAATATCCTGACAAGAGCAGAGCTTTTTGTAGGTTTGATCATCTTACTTGGATATATTCTTCAGCGAAAAAAATGGTATGAATGTGTAGGAGGATTTTTTAAGGGTGTGATCGGCTACCTGATCCTGATGGTAGGTGCCAACGGACTGATCACTACATTCCGTCCGATCCTTGTTGGATTAAATGAAAGATTTCAGTTAAATGCAGTTGTAATTGATCCGTATTTCGGACTGAATGCTGCAAATGAAGCATTAGAGAGCATTGGCTGCTCCGCTGCATGGGCAATGACATCACTTCTTATCGCATTTATCTGGAACATTATTTTACTGATTTTCAAAAAGTGGACGAAGCTGAGAACACTTCTTCTCACCGGACACATTATGGTACAGCAGGCTACTACAGTTACCTGGATCGTATTCCTGTTTATTCCATATCTGAGAAATATTACAGGTGCGATCCTGGTAGGAATGCTGGTAGGTACTTATCAGGCAGTCAGCTCCAATCTTACAGTAGATGCCTGTCTCAACCTTACAGACGGAAAAGACAGATTTGCAATTGGGCATCAGCAGATGGTTGCAGTATGGATCACGGATAAAGTAGCACACATATTCGGAAAAAAAGAAAACTCCATTGAAAACCTTAAATTTCCGGGATTCCTCAAAATGTTTGAGGACAACATTACTGCAACATCTACTTTAATGCTTGTGTTTTTTGGAACCATCATGGCAATCCTCGGTGAAGATTTCATGCGCCAGATTGACAGTGGATTCGCAGAAACAACGGCTTTTCCGGTATATATTCTGATTCAGTCATTATATTTTACCGTATATCTTCAGATTTTAAATATGGGCGTGAAGCTCTTTGTAGGTGAACTGACAGCGTCATTCAAGGGAATTTCAGATAAACTTCTTCCGGGTGCAGTTCCGGCAGTAGACTGTGCGGTTGCATTCAACTATGCACCGGGAAATGCAGTAACCATCGGATTTCTTTGTGGAATGGTAGGACAGGTGATTGCAATTCTGGGACTCATCGTGTTCCATTCCCCGGTTATCATTATCATGGGATTTACTACAGTATTCTTTGACAACGCTATTATCGCTATTTTTGCAAACAAACGGGGCGGTGTAAAAGCAGCCATGATCATCCCATTTATCTGTGGTCTGATTCAGGTACTGCTGGGTGCAGTTACAGTATGGCTTGTAGAACTGGTACCATACGGCGGATGGCATGGAACAACTGACTTCTCGACTGTATGGCTTGGAATTTCTGCACTGCTGAAATGTCTCGGACTTCCAGGCGCGATTATCGCTATCATACTGATGCTTCTGGTTCCGCAGATCCAGTATGCAAAATCGGATAAAGAAAATTATTTTTAGATGAATCAGAGTAGTCCTTGAAGAATGCGCAAAAATGGCAATGCGTGCCGAACTTATCAATCCACAGGTAAAACCTGCACCGCAGGAATTACAGGATAAACATTATTATAGAAAACACGGTGCAAATGCATACTACGGACAGAATGTGTGAAACGTAACATAGTACGTGTGATCAGAAAAGTCAGACCATAAAAATGGAAATGACAGAAATAGAGGATAGTTTGTGAAAGTCTGCAGAGACTTTACAAATTATCCTTTTTTCGAATATAATGAGGTCAGAGTTAAAACCTCTTTTGATACTGATATAATGGAAAGGGATATGGAACAGCAATGGAAGACATGAAAAAATATGAAAATATGACTGTCCAGGAGAAATGGAGCATTCTGGCCACGGTAGCGAATTTATATTACAATTCAGAAATGACACAAAACGAAATTGCAGACAGGATGTATACATCCAGATCCAAAATTTCCAGAATGCTGAAAGAAGCAAGAGAACTCGGTATTGTAGAAATTTCCATTAAAGAACCCTGGGAACGTGACCTGAATCTGGAAAAAGAAATTCAGCAGACTTACGGTGTCAAAACAGTAAGAGTTGTTTCCTCAAGAGATATCAGCAAGGAGCAGATTACCAGCCGCCTGTCAGAAGTTTCTGCATATTATCTGGATTCTGTTGTTAAAGAAAAGATGGTAGTAGGAATTTCTTGGGGAAATACCCTTTATCATATAGTGAAATATATTGATGCAAATAATAAGAAAAATATTCCTATTACAGTGGTTCCGATTATGGGTGCCTCAAATGTGAAACGTCCGGAACGGGATGCCATGGATCTGGCAAAAGACCTGGCTTCTGCATACGGTGGAACATATCAGTATATCTATGCCCCTCTTTTTGTGAAAAATAAAGAATTAAAAGAAATCCTTGTTCAGGATGATACCATTAAAACAGCTCTGCAGCTTGCACAGAATGCAGATGTAATTCTGACAAGTGTCGGTTCTGTGGAATATAAAACCTGGGAGAATTACCTTGGGGAAAGCACTTTTCATCTTCTGGGAAATAAAGGAGCGATTGGACATATTGGCGGTCATTTCTATGATATCAATGGGAAAGAAATCAATACTTCCTTAAATGACAGAATGATAGGAATTGGGTATGATGATCTGGAGAGGTGTAAAAATGTAGTCTGTGTTGCTTATGGAGAAGCAAAAGCAGCTGCTGTTGCAGGCGCTTTGCGAGGTGGTTTTATTAATACGCTGATCATTGATTCTGCCTGTGGAGAGAAATTGCTGGAAGGGTATCGTTAAGTTTATAAAAAGCCGGTATTATAAGTAAGAATGTAGCAAAACAACTGTCCGATTTATGATCGGGCAGCTGTCTTGGTGTTGAGAGATATTTTAGAAGTAGTGGAAAACTGTGAAGGGGTGGCGTCAGCCAAATGACGGGGTTCTGATCTGTACAGATATAAAATACCGCCAAAGAAACCAAGAATCAGTCCTGTATATCCGCCACTGCAAAGGACAACGGTTATCTTTGTAACGAAGGACATACCGCCGATCATGCAGATCAAAAATCCTGCCAGAAGACCGATCGTTGTCCATCCGATAAGTGAAACAGCCAGAAAAGCTGCGGAAGCATGTGAGTCTTTTACCTGTTTATTAATAGAATTCCATAATGTCTGATACATAATGATTCCTCTTTTCTCTTTCAATTCTTTAATCAGATGCAGATAAAAGAAAATTCTTCGGGGTTGTGGTGATCAGCATCAGCTGAGATTCCCTACCGGC
>NZ_JBQHWS010000131.1:0-9364 GCF_052063845.1 Blautia sp. HCP3S3_D9 | reverse complement strand
CCGCTATAAATCTGTTAAGAGCAGAAAACATGCAGTGATCGGAATGGCAGTTGGAACCGTACTTACAGCAGTAGTTGCATGCTTTATCAATGCATTCGTGTTACTTCCGGCTTATGGAAAGGCTTTTGGAATGCCGGTAGAAGCATTTATCGAAATGGGAAGTGCAGTACACAGTTCTGTAAATAATCTTCTTACATTTGCAGCAATGATCATTTTCCCATTCAACATATTCAAATATGCTCTGACATCCCTGATCGTATTCCTGATCTATAAGAGAATCCGTGTAGTTCTCAAGGGAGACTGATCTTACATTTGATAGATAAAGAGGAAACTAACATTCTCAATAAATAAAAAAAGAAGAACAGCCGTATGATGAAAAGTCTGCAGTTGTTCTTTTTTTGATGTGCAAAAAATAATTACGGAAATTGTCAGACAGACTTAAAAAAGATACGATAATATGGTAAGATAAAACATACGATATAAACATCGGAATGTGAGGTTTATAAAATGAATGATACAGGAATCAGACCGGAAGTTATAGAAGAAATCCGAAACCTTGCGCAAAAATATGATATTGAAAAAGTAATTCTTTTTGGTTCGAGAGCAAGAGGGGATTTCAGAAGAACAAGTGATATAGATATTGCAGTCACAGGAGGAGATTTTGCAAGGTTTGCGTTAGATGTGGATGAAGAGACAAGTACTCTTCTGGAGTATGATATTGTAAATCTTGATCGTGACATGCAGGATGAATTAAGAGAATCTATAGAGAAGGAAGGGAGGATTTTGTATGAGAAAATATGAGAATTTCTGCAATTCACTGTCTAACATGAAAGATATTTATAATTATGAAGAACCATATGATAATGTAGTGATTACCGGACTCGTAGGATTGTATGAAATTTGTTTTGAGCAGTCATGGAAAATGATGAAAGAAATACTGGAGATTCATGGATATGCAGAGGGAGCAACAGGTTCACCGAAAATCATTCTGAAGACTGCCTATAAAGCCGGGATGATAAGAGATGAGGAGCAGTGGCTTCGTGCATTGCAGGCAAGAAATAATGTTACACATTCTTACAATCAGAAAATTGCGTTAGGAATTATAGCTGATGCAAAAGAAGAGTTTTATCAGATGTTTTGCGAATTAAAAACAGAGATAGAAGAAAACTGGCTGTGATAATCAACAGAGGTATAGAAAGCGAAAGGAAGTATCCATTATGGGACAGATACACAATATTGAGAAACTGACAGACTGACAGACTGTAAATTTTTGAATTTGTATCATTTAAATGCAACAAGTGTTCACAACACTCCTGTGTCATATTTCGTGGCATCACGTGCGAAGAGTATTAACGAATTAAAGATAAAAACAGGTAAAAACACTCCGGATGGCGTGATCATTTACAGTCTTTATGGGGAAAAGAGAGACAGAGTTGTATTAGTACGTCAGTACAGATACGCAATCGGCGGATATATCTACGAATTCCCGGCAGGTCTGGTAGAACCGAATGAAGAATTTCATGAGGGTGCAGTAAGAGAGATGTACGAGGAAACAGGACTGAAATTCACACCTCTGAAAGTAGATCCTGCATATGAAAAACCATATTTCACAACGGTTGGTATGACAGATGAATCCTGCGCGACTGTTTACGGTTACGCGGAAGGCGAGATCAGTAAAGCGGCACAGGAGGATTCCGAAGAAATTGAAGTTGTACTTGCTGACAGAGAAGAAGTAAAGAGGATTCTGCGTGAAGAAAATGTAGCAATCATGTGTGCATATCAGCTTATGCATTTCCTTCGGGATGAAGAACCTTTTGCATTTTTGAAGGAAGAACTTTAACCAAATCAGGCAAGTAGCGAAGCGGATGATTTTATCTGCTTGATTAAGGAGAATTAAGGGAGGATTAAAATAATGGCAAAATGGCAGAGAAGCTTTTTTCAGCCAGTGCTTCCGCTGGGGGAAGATGGACGAAGAGTTACAGGAAGTAAAGAACATATTGCACTTTCCAGAATGGCAGCAGGAGAGGGAATGGTTCTTCTGAAAAATGAGAAAAATACACTTCCGATTCGGAAAGGGACGAAAGTCGCACTCTTTGGTAAGGGTACTGTAGACTACGTAAAAGGCGGCGGAGGAAGCGGCGATGTAACTGTAGAATACATCCGTAATCTTTATGAGGGCATGAAGATTAAAGAGGATGAGGGAAAAGTAGAAGTTTTCGATAAACTTGCGAAATATTATGAAAAAGATATTCAGAAACAATACGCAGATGGTGCAGTACCAGGTATGACAGTTGAGCCGGAGCTCCCGGATGAACTTCTGAATGAAGCGCGAGAATATACAGATACTGCAGTAATTACCATTTGCCGTTTTTCAGGCGAAGGATGGGACAGAAAATGTGAAGCAGCACAGGATGGATACGTTCTTGACGGAGAGGAAAAAAGAAACTCCGAGTTGTCAGCGAAGATTTTTGAAAACGGTGATTTCTGCCTGACAAATGCAGAGAATGCCATGGTAGAGAAAGTAAAGAAAGCATTCCCACATGTAATCGTAGTGATGAATGTTGGCGGTATCGTGGACACGAAATGGTTCAGAGACTGTGATGAGATCCAGTCAGTACTGATGGCATGGCAGGGCGGTATGGAAGGTGGTCTTGCAACAGCAGATATACTTTGTGGTGATGTTAATCCATCTGGTAAATTATCCGATACTTATGCAAAAGATCTGGAAGATTATCCATCCACAGCAAACTTCCATGAGTCTGCATTCTATGTAGATTACACAGAAGATATCTATGTGGGATACCGTTACTTTGAAACAATTCCGGGTGCAGCGGAAAGAGTAAATTATCCGTTTGGGTTTGGACTTTCCTATACAGACTTCGACTGGAAGATGACTGGTGCTTCCGAAGAAAACGGTGTGATCACGGTTCTTACTGAAGTAACCAATACAGGAAAAACAGCAGGAAAAGAAGTTATCCAGCTCTATTACGGAGCACCACAGGGGAAACTTGGAAAGCCTGCGAAAGTACTGGGGGCATTCAAAAAGACCAGTCTTCTTCAGCCGGGTGAACGTCAGATCCTTACCCTGAAAATTCCTGTGAATCAGATGGCATCCTACGATGATCTGGGTAAAGTATGCAGATCAGCCTATGTTCTGGAGGCAGGAGAATATGCGATCTATATCGGTACAAATGTAAGAGATGCAGCGAAGATCGACTTTACATATGTAGTAAAAGAAGACACAGTAACTGAGCAGTTAAGCCGGAAAGCAGCGCCATATCATCTTCAGAAACGTATGCTTGCGGACGGTTCTTATGAGGAACTTCCACAGCGTGAATATGTGGAAGAAGAAGGACTTCCGAGACAGGATAAATATGCCATCGGTCTTCCATGCCCTGATACAAGAGGACAAAAAGGAATAGACTTTCTTGATTTTCTTGATTCCAAGGGAGTTCGCTTCTCTGATGTAGCAGATGGTAAAATGACATTAGATGAGTTTATGGATATCCTGACATTGGATGACTGTATCAATCTCCTTGGCGGACAGCCAAACACAGGATGTGCCAATACATTTGGAATGGGAAATCTTCCGGAATACGGAGTCCCGAATGTGATGACTGCAGACGGACCAGCCGGACTTCGTATTCTTCCGAAATGCGGAGTGAACACAACTGCCTGGCCATGTGCCACACTACTTGCCAGCACCTGGGATGAAGAACTGGTAGAGAAAGTTGGTAAAGCAGGAGCAGAAGAAGTAAAAGAAAATAATATCAGTATCTGGCTTACTCCTGCCTGCAACATCCACAGAAGCCCGCTCTGTGGCCGTAACTTTGAGTATTATTCTGAAGATCCGTACCTTGCAGGAAAGACAGGTGCAGCTATGGTAAGAGGCATCCAGTCTCAGCATATCGGAGCAAGTGTGAAGCATTTTGCAGCCAATAATAAGGAGACAAACCGTAAGGATTCTGATTCCAGAGTATCAGAGAGAGCACTCCGTGAGATTTATCTGAAACAGTTTGAGATCATTGTAAAAGAGGCTCATCCATATACAATTATGTCCTCCTATAACCTGATCAACGGCATCCACGCTTCAGAGAACAAAGAACTCCTGACAGGTATTCTCCGGGATGAATGGGGATTCGACGGACTGGTTACAACAGACTGGTGGACCTTCGGAGAGCATTACCGTGAAACAAAGGCAGGAAACGATATCAAGATGGCAGCAGGATATCCGGAACGCATAAAAGAAGCTTACGAAAAAGGTTTTATTACTGAAGAAGAAATCTGTCGCAGCGCAAGAAGAATCCTGAATATGATTCTGAAAATTGACTGATGAGTATCATTAATATTTTATACAGGAGCAAAAAAAGATAATGGATGAGCGTAAACGAAGTTTACGAAAAGAAATAGTCAGGCTAGCATTTCCGATCGCACTTCAGCAGTTCATGACAGCCCTGGTCGGAGCATGTGATGCGATCATGCTGGGAAAGTTAAGCCAGGATGCCATGTCAGCTGTATCACTGGCCACACAGGTTACTTTTGTATTTAATCTGTTTATGTTTGCATTTATGGCAGGCGAGAATATGTTTGTGGCACAATATTATGGGAAAGGGGATTACACAGGTATTTCCCAGGTGTTCAGCCTTGTGACAAAGATATGTGGATGTATTGCAGTGGTATTTCTGGCAGGAACCCTTTTCTTTCCGGAACAGCTCATGAGAATCCTGACAAATGAGGAAACTCTGATCGTTCTGGGAAGTGAGTATTTAAGAGTCATCGGTATTTCCTATGTGTTTTCGGGAATTGCACAGACTTTCCTGGCAGTCATGAAGAACTGTGGTGCAGTAAATATGAGCACCCTGATCAATGGGGTTATGGTAATTCTCAATATCGCATTGAATGCTGTTTTCATTTTTGGCCTGTCCGGCTTTCCGAAGATGGGAATTAAAGGTGCAGCACTGGCAACCGTACTTGCAACAGTTGTACAGTTCTTATGGAGTGTTGGTTATGTATTGTGCAGGATCAGAGCTGTGAAATTCAGTCTCAGAAGTTGTGAAAAAAGGTTATTTGGCCGTTTCTGGCAGAAAGCTGTTCCGTTACTGATCAATAATCTTGCATGGGGAATAGGTTTTTCCATGTATTCTGTGATTATGGGACATCTGGGAACGGATGCCGTTGCCGCCAATGGAATAGCAAATATTTCAAAAAATCTTGTTGTATGTTTCTGCCTCGGACTTGGAAATGCAGGCAGTATCATAGTGGGAAATCGTCTTGGTGCAGACCGCCTGCAGGAAGCAAAGGAGGCAGGCGGAACACTTACCAGAACTGCGATTATTGCAGGAATTATATCAGGCCTTGTCCTGATCATCTTGTCCCCATTTATCACAAAAATGGTAGATCTCACCCCGACAGCCCGCGGATATCTGCAAAAAATGCTGCTGATCTCTTCCTATTACATAGCAGGAAAATCAGCAAACTGTATGACAATAGGCGGAATCTTCGCAGCAGGCGGAGACTCCAAATTTGGAATGCTGTGTGATTCCATAACGTTGTGGTGTATCACCGTTCCTCTGGGATGCATCTGCGCATTTATCCTGAAACTGCCGGTTATGTTTGTCTACTTTGTACTCAATCTGGACGAGATCATTAAACTGCCGGTGGTCTATAAACATTATAAGAAATATAAATGGATTAAGAATCTTACATAATTTTACACGCCTCACAGGCACATATACCGGATATCCGGGACTATGTGCCTGTTTTTTTATGATATTTATGCATCCGTACATAATAGCTGATGCATAAGATCACAGTGGCTCCGCTCCATGCTGCAATCTCTGCAAAGAAAATACCGTCCTGTCCGATAAAATGGGGAAGAATCAGTGCAGCACTGATACGCATGACAAATTCAGCCATACCACTTACCATAGGCATTAAGGTATCTCCCAGCCCCTGAAGTGCAGATCTGTACACGTACAGGAAGTACAAAACCCAGAGCATGGCAGCCATAATAGAGAGGTATTTAAAAGCAATTGCAAGTACCTGCTGTGTCTGCTGCGGTTCACCTGAGATGAAAAGTGAGAGAATATTTTTTCCAAATAAAAACATGGCAGCAGAAATGATTAGTGAGGTAAGCAGGGAAAGCAGCATACTGCTGCGGACACCTTTTCTGATCCTGTCAATCTTTCTGGCTCCCAGATTCTGACCCACATAGGTAACGATGGCATATCCATAGGAAATAGCAGCCATTTCCAGCAGACCATAAAGCTTGTTTGTAGCTGTAAATCCTGCTACAAAAAGGAAACCGTAGCCATTGATTACATACTGGACTACCAGACCGCCCACACCGATGATGATATTCTGGAATACAACAGGAATACCAAGCTTCATCAGGCGGGCATTCATGCCGGAGGCAGGCATAAAATCTGCTCTGGTCAGATGAACGATATCAATTCTGCGTAAAATCAGGAAACAGTAAACAGCGGAGAAGCTCTGTGCGATCACAGTTGCGATTGCTGCTCCTGCCACACCCCATCCGAAGCCTGCCACAAAAAGGATGTCCAGTGAGACATTCAGCACAGATGCGATGATCATTGCGGTCAGCGGTGTTTTACTGTTTCCCATAGCCCTTAGGGCAGAGGCAAACATATTATAGGCTGCTGTGGCGGGGATTCCACAGAAAATGATGCGCAGATATAACAGAGACATTCCGATAATATTGGAAGGTGTATGCAGCCCTGTTAATACCAGCGAAGCAAATGACTGGCTGAGAATCAATACTCCGGCTGCGATGAATGCGGTCAGCCGGTAACTGTGAGCCAGAGATTTACGCAGATTTTCGAAATCCTTTGCCCCATAATACTGGGAGAGTTGAATAGAAAATCCCTGAGTGAGTCCTGTGGATATTCCTGTGACAACCCACATCAGAAAGTCAACAGCACCCAGTGCGGCAAGAGCCTCCACACCTGCAACCTGTCCAACAATCATGGTATCAACCATTGTATATAGCTGCTGACAGAAATTCCCCAGCATCAGGGGAATTGCAAAAAGAATGATCAACCGCCCCGGTGAACCGGAGGTCATATCCTGAATCTTGGTTTTCATTAGTATAAAAGTTCCTTTCCTGAGCATATTTGAAAAAGTTTAGAAATGATTATTCGAATATGCCCTGATATTTACATTGATAATTTTATATCATTAACGTGAAAAATGAAATATAATATTTCATCAGAATGATATAAATTTATCTGTTATTGTAGATATCTATAGCAGCTTTCTCGGATGCATTATTTACGGGAACTGCTATAAATATCTATACCTGTAGATTATTTTATGTTATAGGAAATTACTCCGTAATGTTTCTATAACATAAAAAAGCCCTCCGGGTAGGATCGCACTGCGATGGAGAGGAGTTTTTTGTTGCTATTTCTTAAAATACAGATATAATAGAAGGCAAGTCTTTACGGAAGGAAACAAGAATTATGCTGAAAAGATTCACCAGATATGTAACCCAGAGTGTTGCCGGAATGATCGGGATTTCCGTTTATGTTCTGGCAGATACTTTCTTTATCTCGGTATATTCCGGTGCTGACGGACTGGCAGTTCTCAATCTGATCCTGCCGGTTTATGGACTGATCTATGCGATTGGGGCTATGATCGGGATTGGTTCCGCTACCAGGTATGCCATAAACAGGGCAAAAGGAGAAAACACAGATTATTATTTCGTACAGTCAGTAACCTGGAGCATACTGGCTGCAGTTCCATTTATGCTGATCGGAATCTTCATTCCGGACAAGGCATTGGCTTTGCTGGGTGCAGATGCCGGACTGATCGGACTTGGACGAAACTACATGAGAATTATTCTGATTGCAACACCATTCTTCATGTCAAATTATACATTTACTGCATTTGCCAGAAACGATGGAGCGCCTTCTATTGCAATGATCGGTTCTATCAGTGGAAGTATTTTTAACATTGTATTTGATTACATATTCATGTTCCCTGTCGGCCTGGGATTTTCCGGAGCAGGACTGGCTACTGCAATCTGTCCGATTGTAACAATGAGTGTCTGTACCATACACTACAGAAGCAGCAGAAACCATGTAGAATTCCATTGGAAAAAACCGTCATTCAGACACCTGATTTCCTGCTGTCAGCTGGGAGTTTCCGCATTCGTCGGTGAACTGTCTTCCGGTGTGATCGCCATTGTATTTAACTTCCTGATCCTGGGAATCGCGGGAAATGTGGGTGTAGCAGCCTATGGAGTTGTGGCAAACCTTTCTATCGTGGCATTTGCAATCTTCAACGGTCTGGCCCAGGGAGCACAGCCTCTGATCAGTGAAAGCTACGGAAAAGGTCAGCCTACTCAGGTAAAAAAACTTCTGAAATGGAGCCTGCTCGTATGCCTTGCAGTAGAAGCACTGATCCAGTTGATCATCTGGACAGCAACTGACCCGCTGATTGGCATTTTCAACAGTGAAAACAATGTTCAGCTGCTGAATTATGCACATACAGGACTGCGTCTGTATTTCCTTGGATTTATAGTGGCAGGAATCAATGTTGTATTGGTGGCATATTTCTCGGCAGTAGATGAACCGAAAATCGCGATTGTCGGTTCATTCCTGAGAGGAATTGTTGCCATTGTTATCTGCGCAGTTATATTTGCGAAATTATTTGGATTAAATGGAATCTGGCTCTCTCTTTTTGCAGCGGAGACGCTTACATTTCTGACGATTCTGTTTCTGGCATATAAAGACAGAAGAAAAAGAATGGCAGTTGTCTGAATTTATAGCAAGTAAAGTAGAGAGCGGGAATTGCTATAGTTAAAATTTAGGAATTGTCCGGATAAGATCAGGCAGTTCAATATTAAGCAGCCTGATTTTCCGCTCAATCCCTCCGGCATAACCGGTAAGGCTTCCATCTAAACCTATAACTCTGTGGCAGGGGACGATCACGGAAACCCGGTTATGTCCAACTGCACCGCCAACTGCCTGGGCAGACATGGTTTTCAGCCCACGTTTATCAGCTATTTTGCGGGCAATCTCTCCGTAAGTAACTGTCTGACCGTAAGGAATTTCCAGTAAAATATCCCACACTTCTCTCTGAAAATCTGTTCCGATCAAATGAAGCTTCGGCAGGAAATCCGGCTTTTGCCCACTGAAATAAATATCCAGCCAGCGCAGAGCATTTTTTAAAATATGGTTTTCCTTTTCCTCAAAAACAAAATTCCTGTGTCCTGGAAATTCTCCAAAATACTTCTGCCCCTCAAACCAGGCGCCCACAAGCCCCATATCATCAGCAGCCAGCAGCATTCTTCAAAGTGAAGACAGATAATAAGTTCTGTAAATCATAATATTCACCCTCA
>NZ_JBQHWS010000130.1:0-9445 GCF_052063845.1 Blautia sp. HCP3S3_D9 | reverse complement strand
GGGAATGGGATGAGGGGAATACCTCTTAGATGTCCTTACCTCTATACCATAAAAAGAAATAAGTCTGTAAGTGATTTCTCTTGCTTACAAACTTATTATACGAGGAGATAAAAAAATGGAAAAACAGATGTTTTGTTTTCAGTGTGAACAGACCGCAGGATGCAGCGGATGTACAGGAAAAGCAGGAGTATGCGGAAAGACCGCAGACACAGCAGGACTTCAGGATGAACTGACAGGAGCTCTCATCGGCCTTGCCCGCGCTTGCGCAAATAACGAAAGAAAAGAAACCACAGACCGCATTATCATCGAGGGACTTTTTACTACAGTTACAAACGTGGCATTTGACGATGAATCCATCCGTGCAATGATCAATAAAGTAAACGCAGAGAAAAGAAAAATCGTCCCTGACTGCGCAGCCTGCACCTCCAGATGTGGAAACACAGACAACTATGATATGAACCGTATGTGGAATGCCAACGAAGACATCCGCTCCCTCAAATCCCTGATCCTTTTTGGCATCAGAGGAATGGCCGCCTATGCCTACCATGCAATGGTTCTCGGCTACAAAGAACAGGAAGTAAATGATTTCTTCTACAAAGCATTATTTGTACTTGCAGAAGACTGGGGAATGGAAGAACTCCTCCCTGTAGTTATGGAAGTAGGAAAAGTAAACTTAAGCTGCATGGCACTCCTTGACAAAGCCAATACCGAAACATTTGGCACCCCCGCACCGGTAACTGTACCTCTCAAAGTAGAAAAAGGCCCATTCATCGTAGTAACAGGCCATGACCTTTACGACCTGAAACTCCTTCTCCAGCAGACAGAAGGAAAAGGAATCAATATTTACACACACGGCGAAATGCTCCCTGCACACGCATACCCGGAACTGAAGAAATACCCGCATCTCAAAGGTAACTTCGGCACCGCATGGCAGAACCAGCAGAAAGAATTTGACAACATTCCTGCACCGATCCTCTACACGACCAACTGCCTCATGCCACCGAAAGCAAGCTACAAAGACCGTGTATTTACCACGGAAATGGTATCATTCCCGGAAGTCATCCACATCGATGATGAGAAAGACTTCACCCCGGTGATCGAGAAAGCCCTGGAACTCGGCGGCTATGCAGAAGACACCCAGTTCACAGGAATCAATGGTGGAACCGAAGTCATGACAGGCTTCGCCCACGGAACCGTACTTGGCGTAGCAGACAAAGTGATCGAAGCTGTCAAATCCGGTGACATCCGTCACTTCTTCCTGGTAGGCGGATGCGACGGTGCACGCAAAGGCAGAAACTATTACACTGATTTCGTAAAACAGACCCCGGATGATACTATCATCCTTACCCTTGCTTGCGGAAAATATCGCTTCAACGACCTCGACCTCGGAACCATCGGCGGTCTTCCGAGGATCATGGACATGGGTCAGTGCAATGACGCCTACAGCGCGATCAAAGTAGCAGTAGCTCTGGCAGAAGCATTTAACTGCAGCGTAAACGAACTGCCATTAAGCATGATCCTCTCCTGGTATGAGCAGAAAGCAGTCTGCATCCTCCTCACCCTGCTCCACTTAGGAATCAAAGACATCCGCTTGGGCCCGACACTCCCGGCATTCATCTCCCCGAATGTCCTGAACTACCTGGCAGAAAACTACAACATTGCTCCTGTAACAACACCGGAAGAAGACCTCAAAACAATCTTAGGATAAAAAATCCAAACTTGACAATGCAGTACCTCCAAATGTATAATAATTACCAATAAGCAACAGTCAATTGATAAACGCCAAATGCAATGACAGGGAGGAGTACACAGCTCTGCGAAGTACAGAGAGAAAGCGGTCGGTGCGAGCTTTCATGAACAAGCTGTAGAAGTAGCCCTCGAGCAGTGAACCCAACAGTATATCCAGACATACCCAGTAGGCTTCAACGTCAGTTCCACGTTACAGGAACACAGTATATCAGTACTGACAAAGTGCAGAGAAAAACTCTGAAAACAGGTGGTACCGCGGAAAACATTTTCGCCCTGGGCAAACAGCCCGGGGCGTTTTTTATACCGCTATATTTTGGATACTTACAGAATAAGTCGCAGGCAAAATTCTGATTTAACCTGTTTTTCAATTGTTAATGTACAGCTCGGAAATAAATTTCCGAGCGTCCCTATACAAAAAGGAGGTCCCATACATGAAACAGATATCCGGCAACAAACTCTTAGTCAAAGCCTTAAAAGAAGAAGGCGTAGAATACCTCTTCGGTTACCCTGGTGCCTGTACCATCGACATCAGCGATGAACTCTATAAACAGGATGACGTAAAAATCATCCTCCCGCGTCATGAGCAGGCCCTTGTCCATGAAGCAGATGCTTACGCAAGAACCACTGGAAAAGTCGGTGTATGTCTCGTAACCAGCGGTCCTGGAGCAACCAACCTCGTAACAGGCCTCGCAACAGCCAACTACGACAGCGTCCCTCTCGTATGCTTCACAGGCCAGGTAGCCCGTCATCTGATCGGAAACGACGCATTCCAGGAAGTAGACATCGTAGGTATCACCCGCAGTATCACCAAATATGGAGTAACTGTCCGCAGACGTGAAGACCTTGGCCGCATCATCAAAGAAGCATTCTACATTGCCCGCACCGGCCGTCCGGGTCCGGTCCTCATTGACCTTCCAAAAGACGTCATGGCAGAACTTGGCAGTGCAGAATACCCGAAAAATGTAAACATCCGTGGTTACAAACCAAACACAGACGTTCATATCGGTCAGCTCAAACGTGCTCTCAAGCTTTTACATAAAGCAAAACGCCCGTTATTCCTTGCTGGTGGCGGTGTTGTAATTTCCCGCGCTCACGAAGTTTTTCGTGAAGTAGTAGAGAAAACCAATGTCCCTGTTGTAACAACCGTAATGGGAAAAGGTGCGATTCCGACAGATCATCCGCTTTTCATCGGAAACCTCGGTATGCATGGAGCCTATGCAGCAAACATGGCAGTCAGCAACTGCGACGTGCTTTTCTCTATCGGAACCAGATTCAATGACCGAATCACCGGAAAACTCCACGAGTTTGCACCACATGCACAGATTGTCCATATCGATATCGATACAGCATCCATTTCCAGAAACATTCAGGTGGATATTCCGATCGTTGCAGATGCAAAAGAAGCCATCACAAAGATGAACGAATATGTACAGGAATGCTCCACAGGTAAATGGCTTAGTCAGATTAAGGCATGGAAAGAAGAACATCCGCTTAAGATGCGCCCGAACGATGTTTTAAGCCCAATGGACATCCTGAAAGAAATCAATGAGCAGTTTGATAACAGTATCATCGTCACGGACGTAGGCCAGCACCAGATGCTCGTTTCCCAGTATGCAGAAGTTACGGAAGGCAAGCAGATGATCATGTCCGGTGGTCTTGGAACCATGGGATACGGACTCCCTGGCGGTATTGGAGCCAAGATCGGAAATCCTGACAGACCGGTTATCGTAATCTCCGGTGACGGCGGTGTTCAGATGAATATTCAGGAACTTGCAACAGCAGTTCTTGAAGAACTTCCGGTAATCCTCTGTATCTTTAATAATGAATATCTCGGAATGGTACGTCAGTGGCAGAAACTTTTCTATGGCAAACGTTACGCCATGACAAACCTTCGTGCCGGAGCACTTTCCCGCCGTACAGAAGGCATGGAGTATCCGCAGTACACACCGGATTTCATCAAACTTGCAGAGAGCTACAGAGCAAAAGGAATCCGTGTTACAAAGAAAGAAGAAATCGCAGCGGCTTTTGAGGAAGCCAAGAAGAATACAAAAGCACCTACAGTAATTGAATTTATCATTGACCCTGAGGAAATGGTTTACCCGATGATCAAACCAGGCGGAACTCTGGAAGATATGATCATGGATTGTTAAGCAGGAGGTTAGAGCATTATGGATAAAGGAATGAAAAAAAGATGGATTTCTCTCTATGTTGAGAACCAGGTAGGTGTTCTGTCAAAGATTTCCGGACTTTTTTCCGGAAAAAGCTACAACCTTGACAGCCTCACAGTAGGAACCACAGAAGACCCGACAGTTTCCCGAATGACTATTGCTACAGTCAGCGATGATGAAACATTCGAGCAGATCAAGAAACAGTTAAACCGTATGATCGAAGTCATCAAAGTCATTGACTTTACAGATGTCTTTGTCCGTATGAAAGAGATTCTGTACATCAAAGTTTTCAACTGTTCCAAAGAAGACAAAGTGGAACTTTTCCAGATCGCAGAGACTTTCAAAGCGAAAGTCATCGACTATGGCAAAGACAGCCTGCTTCTTGAATTCGTTCAGACAGCAACTAAGAATGATGCAGTTGTAAAACTTATTAAAGAAGAATTCCACAGAATTGAAGTTGTCCGCGGCGGTAGTGTAGGAATTGAATCTATCAGTATGATGGAAAGATAAATAGAAAATCATATGATAATGGCGTAAATCAAAGTTATTCGATTTACGCCATTTGTTATTAAAGAAATCTTTCTGCTTCAATTACGAAAAGAAATAAACTGCAAAGCAAATGACCTTATCCATCTGCTATCTGCTATTTAAAGATGATCAGACATTCTTCAGACTGTTTGGTTTTGGGGTCAAATACATATGCAGTCAGAGAACAATTCTTTTGGGTTACTTTAAAAGTTCCACCGTCTGGAATCCAGGTGCCCATACTATTGCTGGTTTTGGGACTTGTAATATAACGGACTCCGCTGAGCTCCCATCTACCCTTTGTTTTGATCTGTAATTTAAGTTCTTTATTCTTATATTTTTCGTAACTTAATGTGTATGTTGAGTCTTTTTTGAATTTGGAAGCCAGACTCAGAGAACCAATCTTAAGTGTAGATAATGGATTTACATATTTCCTTACGGTTGTTTTCTGTTTATAAGTATTATTGTTGACCTTATAGGAAAGTGTTACAGTTCCTGTTTTTTTGGCTCGCATATAGCGGATTGTGTAAGTACCAAGAGCAGCAGCGGTTTTATGTTGTACTTTACGTGGGATAAGGCTTACAACAGAAATATTGGATGTCTTATAGCCGGTTACGCCCTGATCCATAAGAATATCTGTATTAAATGGAGTTTCATTGGCGATGGCATAGGCTTTTTTCCATGGATCATAAATTTTGGAATTAGCTGAATACAAAGTCAGTACCTGATCAGGTCTGAAAATTGTCTGCGCCTGAACTCCTACAGCAGACAGCATAACCATAATGATGGTAAGAACTACAGGTAAAAAGCGTTTGAAGTGTTTTTTCATACTGAAAATCCTCCTTTTATGAAATGTAATAATATTATTATATATAGTCGGTAAAACATTATCAAGGTTTCCGACACACAAAAATAAAAAGTTAAGATATTCATGCTTATTTTATTTTCTGCGACACAATAGATACAGGCGGGCAAAAAGATTAAGTAGCCAGAAGGTATCACGGAATGCTATAATGTTGACATTCAACAGATACAGACATGACAGAGTTCAAGTCAACACTGATCAAATAATACTGATTGAAAGGAATTAATAGATATGGCAAAAAAGAAAATTTATGCGGTAAGAAAGGGCCATAAAACAGGCTTGTTCAATACCTGGGCGGAGTGTCAGAAAGCAACGGCGGGATATTCAGGTGCAGAATTTAAGAGTTTTACAGATAAAGAAGAAGCAATTGCATTTTTGGAGATGAAAACAGTTAAGACTGTATCCGGAGATAAAGACAAAGAAGCAGCTGGAATTGTAGAAGTCCCTGAAAATATGGTAATTGCATATGTAGATGGAAGCTTCGAGAAGAGTATTGGCAGATATGCATTTGGATGTGTGATCCTCACGCCAGACGGTCAGGAAATTCGAAGATCAGGCAGCGGAAGTGATCCTGCAGGAGTTGCGATCCGAAATGTAGCAGGAGAGATGCTTGGTGCCATGAATGCTGTGAAATGGGCCAGAGAAAATGATTATCCTGCTGTAGAAATCCGCTACGATTATGAGGGTGTAGAGAAATGGGTGACAGGGGTATGGAGAGCTAAGACACCACTTACCAGCAAATACGCTGCTCATATGCAGGAGGCAGGAAATAAAATCCGGATTTCTTTCTGTAAAATAGCTGCTCATACCGGAAACCACTACAACGAAGAAGCTGATCAGCTTGCAAAGAGTGCATTGCTTCGCACGGACGAAGAAGTAAGTATATAAAATAGCGCCGTTGGGCAAAGGGAGGGGCAGTTTCATAAAAAAGTAAAAATAGTATAGAAATTAATCGAATAAACAAAAGATAATAGAAGAAAACAATAAAAATATGTGATACACTAGACATGTTTGAAAAAGATCTTCTGCAACATGTGCGTCACAATTTGTGGGAGATTTTATTCGGATGAGGGCATCGTAGTGGGCTACGATAACCGAAGTGTTGACAGATTAATGGAGAGTGACAATTTATCTGCACATTACTGATTAACGTTGTAATTACATCGGGATAACAAGTGGTTGTTAGCAGCTGATGTAATATGATAAATTACTCTGGGAAAATAACAACACGGCAGATGATTTACTAATAGAAATATTTATAAATTAGGGAGGGGAATATTACATCAGATGAAAACAAACTATAACAGAACTGTACAGGCCTGCTTCATAGGCTATGTTGTACAGGCAATTGTTAACAACTTTGTTCCGTTACTGTTTCTGACATTCCAGAGCAGTTATGGAATCTCCTTACAGAAGATCACACTTCTGGTAACTTTTAACTTTGGAATTCAGCTTCTGGTAGATCTGGCATCTATTGGATTTGTAGACCGAATTGGTTATCGTGCATCTATGATCATTGCACATGCAATGACCGCCGCCGGACTGATCATGCTTACCATATTGCCGGAAGTATTCAGTGATCCATTTTTGGGACTTCTTGTGGCAGTTATGATCTATGCGATTGGCGGAGGACTGCTGGAAGTACTGGTAAGTCCTGTCGTAGAGGCGTGCCCTACAGATAACAAAGAGAAAGCTATGAGCCTTCTGCATTCTTTCTATTGCTGGGGGCATGTAGGAGTTGTACTTCTGTCTACGCTGTTTTTCAGAATTTTTGGAATTCAGAACTGGAAATATATGGCACTTGTGTGGGCGCTGATTCCAATTGCAAATGGTCTCCTTTTTTCGAGGGTACCAATCGCACCGCTTCTGGATGAAGGCGAAGAAGGTTTGACAATGGCAGAGCTTTTTAAGAAAAAAATCTTCTGGGTTCTGATGTTAATGATGCTCTGTGCAGGAGCCAGCGAGCAGGCAGTCAGCCAGTGGGCATCTACACTTGCAGAGAAGAGCTTCGGTATAAATAAGACTATCGGAGACCTGGCAGGACCTATGGCATTTGCAATCCTCATGGGAAGTTCCAGAGCCTTTTACGGAAAATTCGGAGATAAGATTAATCTGGAACGCTTCATGCAGTACAGCGCAGTGCTCTGCATGATCTCTTATCTGATGATCGCATTCATTCCGGTACCTGCAATTGGAATCTTAGGATGTGCAGTCTGCGGTTTATCCGTCGGCATCATGTGGCCGGGAACTTTCAGCATGGCGGCTGCATCGGTAAAAAGAGGCGGAACAGCATTATTTGCACTCCTTGCTCTTGCTGGAGATGTAGGATGCTCTTCAGGACCAACTTATGTGGGAATGATTTCCGGCGCATTAAATGATAACCTGAAAATGGGAATTTTTGCAGCACTTGTTTTTCCGATACTGATGATCATGGGAATTAAAATGATCATGGGACTCAGAAAGAAGGCATAGATATAAATAAGCTCCTTTATTACTGATAATTCTTATAAAAATATCAGTAATAGGGGCTTATTATAATGTAAAGAAATATCAGATATACAGATATTATCTATCATATACATAAGAGTATATTAAACTAAAACAAGTAAGTTCCCTGCTTCAATTGCGGAAAGCAATACGTAGTGGATAGAGAATCTTATGCCAGAGTCATATCTCCGTCCTTTACCCGTCCGATCTTACGAAGAAAGCTGTTGATCAGCGGGCAGAGAATTGCAGGCAGGATAAAGGAAATCAGAAGAAGTCCGGCCCAGTCAAATCCTGTAATGGCAGTTTTGGTTCCGGCTGCAATATCGTTCATCCATCCAGTGTAAACACCAATCTGGCCGACGAAACCGCAGGTTCCCATACCGGCTGAAACCGGAGTGCCGTTCATCTGAAGCTTAAACAGACAGGTGGCGATCGGTCCGGTAATTGCGGAAGTAAGGATTGGCGCAATCCAGATACGTGGATTTTTGACGATATTTCCCATCTGTAACATGGAAGTTCCAATTCCCTGTGAGACAAGTCCGCCCCATTTATTTTCACGGAAAGACATCACTGCGAAACCAACCATCTGTGCACAGCATCCTGCGACAGCAGCTCCGCCTGCGAGACCGGTAAGACCAAGGGCAGCACAGATCGCCGCAGAGGAAATCGGCAGGGTCAATGCAATACCGACAAATACAGAAACAAGAATTCCCATCAGGAATGGCTGTAAGTTGGTCGCCCACATAATAAGATTGCCGACTGTCATGGCTGCACTGCCAAGTGCCGGAGCCCACCATGCAGAAAGTCCCACACCTACACCAATAGTAACAAGTGGTGTGATAAGAATATCAATTTTTGTTTCTTTGGAAACGGCCTTTCCAATTTCGGAAGCAAAAACAGCAACAAATAATACTGCCAGCGGACCGCCTGCACCGCCAAGTGCATTGGATGCGAAGCCAACCGTGATCAGTGAAAACAAAACAAGCGGTGGACAATGCAGGGCGTAACCAATTGCGACAGCCATTGCAGGACCGCTCATTGCAGAAGCCAGAGAACCAACCGTGTACTGTGTATCATTTACAGTGGCAACGGCAGTGGTAAGGAACGAAATGTGAAACTGAGTTCCAAGAGTGTTGATGATCGTGCCGATCAGGAGGGAACAGAAGAGTCCCTGTGCCATGGCACCAAGTGCATCGATTCCATATCGTTTTACGGAAATTTCGATGTCTTTGCGTTTGAGAAATGCTTTTAACTTTTCCATAATACTGTATCTCCTCGTTGTATTTTGTATAGCTGTTACTGTTCATGTGCCGTTATACGAAAGGTCAATTAAATCACTCGTTTGAAATTCTTTCATAATGAAATGATTGATCATTGCTTTGGGCAATTGAAGCAGATGAGTTACATGATTGATAAAAACAGCCAAACAGTAACGTGCATATGGATGCGCATGGTCTCTATTATATTACTATTTGAAAAAAATGCAAATTTGGAACATATTTAAATGGAAGAGATATTGTAAAGTAGATTGTGCTTTGATATAAACTGTACCCCTTGTCAAGGACATTTTGAATTAGTGTAGTGCCTATTTTTTAGACACCTACACAAAAGTGATATCCCTGATTTCGGACATTCCATTGTCTGGTTATCC
>NZ_JBQHWS010000129.1:0-9791 GCF_052063845.1 Blautia sp. HCP3S3_D9 | reverse complement strand
ACCAAAGTAATTGGCAACTTTATCTCCGGATTTGGTGATAAGGAATGCACCTGCGTCATTTAAGAACTGAATGGCAGTAACCTTATCCTCTTTGTTCATCAGCGGAACAGGTTTTCCAACAAGTGCCACAGATTCCTCGATCAGATGATCCAGCAGATCATTGACACTGTGGGTGATTTCCCTGGGTTTTTCTTCTTTATTCTCAGGAGTAACAAGAGAATGAAGAGCAGATTCGATCATGGTAAGTTTGGTGATATCATAATTAATTCCGAAAACATAATGCAGGCTGCCGTCATCATCGCGGATGTATGAGGTGCTGCATTTGAGGATTTTGCCATCGGAAGTTTTCATCAGATAACCAGTATGATCCTCTGGTCCACCTTCTTTCTTCTGATTTCGGATTGCATCAAAAACTGCATTAGATGGACCATCTCCGATATCTCTGTTTGTAACATGACCGTTTACGATGTAAACGATTGAATGCTCTGGTTCCGCAGTTTTCAGATCATGGATCACTACTTCACAGTCTGGTCCGAACTGAGAAGCAAGATCAGCGGCAATTTGCTTTAATACAGTAAGCCGTCCCATTTGATTCCCTCCTAATAAACAGATTTTTACCGAATTAGGGATATTTGCGATACGATTCTGAATATCCATTTGGCGATTGTGTTGTGCAGACATACGAAAACTGCACGTTTTCTTTATTCTAACATAAAAAAAGAAAAATAAAAAGAGGATAGAAAAAATAAATGTGAATACCTAAAAGAATTTGTAAATATTTTCTGAAATCATTGAAGTAATAAGGAAAGCATGCTATATTTTACATAAGTAAAGCAAAGAAAGGGGTGTCAGGAACAGTGATTTTATTGAAAAACGGAACAGTAGTATCAGGGGATATGTCTGTCAGAGAGGATGTTCTGATAGAGGGAGAGAAGATTATAAAAGTAGGACAGAACCTGAAGGCAGAGAATGCACAGGTAATCGATGTCAGCGGTAAGCTTCTTTTTCCAGGATTTATAGATGGACATACACACTTTGATCTGGAAGTGGCAGGCACTGTGACTGCAGATGATTTCGAGACAGGAACAAGAGCTGCGATTGCAGGCGGAACTACATTGGTGATTGATTATGCGTCTCAGGATAAAGGAGGACATACTCTGAAAGAAGGTCTTGAGAAATGGCATAAGAAGGCTGACGGCAAATGTTCATGTGATTATTCTTTCCACATGTCTATTGTAGAATGGAATGAGGAGACTGAGAAAGAAATCCAGAATATGATCGATGAGGGAATCACCAGCTTTAAGCTTTATATGACATATCCGGCAATGATCGTAGATGACAGTGATCTTTATAAGATTATTAAGAAACTGAATGAATATGGATGCTTTGCAGGCGTACATTGTGAGAATGCAGGAGCCATTGACGCGCTGATCGCAGAGGCGAAGAAAGAGGGGCGTCTGGGACCTGAAAATCATCCGCTGGTACGTCCGGATATTATGGAAGCAGAAGCAGTACATCGTCTTCTTGTGATTGCAGATGTAGCAGATGCACCGGTAATGGTAGTTCATCTGACAAATCAGAAAGCATTTGAAGAAGTGATGCGTGCGAGAATAAATGGACAGAAAGTATATGCAGAGACTTGTCCGCAGTATTTGCTGTTAGAGGACAGTGTATATTCTAAACCAGATTTTGAAGGTGCGAAGTATGTATGCGCTCCTCCAATCCGCAAGAAGGCAGATCAGGATTGTCTGTGGAAAGCACTGGCAAATGGTCAGATCCAGACCGTAGCTACTGACCAGTGCAGCTTTACTATGGAACAGAAGGCTCTTGGAAAAGATGACTTCACAAAGATTCCAGGAGGACTCCCGGGAGTACAGACAAGAGGAACTCTCCTTTACACCTATGGTGTCCGCACAGGAAAGATCACGCAGGAGCAGATGTGCCGCCTGTTAAGTGAGAATGCAGCGAAGCTCTATGGTGTATATCCGAATAAAGGTGTGATCCGTGAGGGCAGTGATGCAGATATTGTTGTATTTGATCCTGAGAAAGAGAATGTGATCTCTGCGAAGACCCATTTATATAATACAGATAACAATCCGTTTGAGGGATTTAAACTGCACGGTGATATTGACAGTGTATATCTGAGAGGTACACATGTGGTACAGGATGGAAAAGTAATTCAGGAAAAATCTGGAAAGTATATTAAACGTGGTAGGAATCAGTTGTAAGACAGTGAGTTGATCAGATATAGGGTAGACATTTTTGACCACTTGATATAAAAAATAACGAGAGGTGACTAGAGATGAGACATGAAGTAAATGCAATGGGAAAACAGTGTCCGATCCCGGTTGTTATGACCAAGAAGGTAATTGATAAGGCAGCAATCGGTGATGAGATTGAGATTCTGGCAGACAATGAGACAGCAGTAAACAACCTGAGCAGACTTGCAAATAAGACAGGCTGCACATTTGTATCCGAGAAACTGGAAACTAAGAAATATCAGGTAAAAATGACTGTTCAGACAGAGCAGACTGGTGGTGCAGCAGATGAGGAAGAATTTGTATGCGAAACTCCTCATAAGAAAGTGACAGTAGCTGTGATCTCTTCTAATGTGATGGGAAATGGTGATGATGAGTTAGGCAAGATTCTGATCAAAGGTTTTATTTATGCGCTTTCCCAGTTAGATACACTTCCGGATACGATCCTTTTCTATAATGGTGGAGCTAAACTGACGACAGAGGGTTCTGAGAGCCTTGAGGATCTGAAAAAGATGGAAGAAGAGGGAGTGGAAATTCTGACCTGTGGTACCTGTCTGAAACATTATGGCCTGATGGAGAAGCTGATGGTTGGAAAAGTAACTGATATGTATACGATTGCAGAACGCATGACTGGCGCGGATAAAGTGATCCGTCCGTAAATACCTTCTGGCAGAAGTGAACGATATTTCCGGTATCGGAAAAGGGAAATCTGTTAATAAAAACCATCGTATATTTCCTGTCAGATCAGGAAAATTTATACGATGGTTTTATAAATAATAGTTCAGTTAAAAGTTACAGATCAACACTGATGTTCTGCTCTTTAATATTATGACGCTTTGCATATCCGGTAAGGATCAGAGTCAGAGCACCATCGCCTGTTACGTTGCAGGCTGTTCCGAAACTGTCCTGCAGAGCGAAGATTGTCAGCATCAGAGCGGTACCGGAATCTCCGAATTTCAGGATACCGGTAATGATTCCAAGAGATGCCATAACAGTTCCGCCAGGTACACCAGGTGCTCCGATAGCGAAAACACCAAGAAGAATGCAGAACAGAACAATAGTTCCAGGTGCAGGGAGAGCACCATAGAGAATCTTTGAGATTGTCATACAGAAGAATACTTCTGTGAGGACAGATCCGCAGAGATGAATATTGGCAAATAACGGAATACCGAAATCCACCATATCTTTTCTCAACGGTTTTGCTTTCCGTGCACACTGAAGTGCAACTGCAAGTGTAGCAGCAGATGACATGGTGCCTACAGCAGTAAGATAAGCCGGTCCGTAATGCTTGACAACTTCCAGAGGATTTTCCCTGGAATAAATGCCTGCCAGCACATACAGAAGTGCCATCCAGATAAAATGCCCAACCAGAACAATGACGATTACCTGCAGGAATACAGGAAGCTGTCGGGTAATGGTTCCTTCATATGCAAGTGTGCAGAAAGTCAGACCGATAAAGAATGGAAGAATCGGAATGATCACTCTTGATACGATGGCAAGTACGATCTTCTGAAATTCATCCAGAAAAGATGAAACCAGGCTGGCTTTTGTCCATGCAGCTGCAAGACCAAGCATAACAGAGAGGACAAGTGCACTCATAACAGGCATGATCTGCGGGATAGAGAGCTCAAAGATCACATCCGGCAGAGTCTTGAGGTTATCGGCAGTAGAACTGATTGACAAATGCGGAATCAGTGCATATCCGGATATTGCAGAGAATAAAGCAGCTCCCAGTGAAGAAGCGTAGGCAATACAGATTGCAACTCCCAACATCCTGGAAGCATTATTTCCAAGCTTAGTGATGGACGGAGCAATAAATCCGATGATGATCAATGGAACACAAAAGTTGATCAGCTGACCCAAAATGTACTTCAGCGTTACAGCCACATTCAGTATGGCGGTTGTGATGGCGGATTCATCTGTCATATTCAGAAGAAGACCGACACAGATGCCGAGAGCCACGCCGACAAGTAATTTAAACGGCAGGCTGTGTAGAAAATTGTTTTTTTTCATGTTATTTCCCCCTTTTCCCTCAATTATAATATATTTTCGGGAAAATCACAATTGTTATTCATAAGACAGGAGAGACTATGTACAAAGAAATTTATCAGATATTAGAAGAAACAGGAAAAGTAAAGACAGCGATGGTTTTAAATGGTAACCATAAGGGCGAAAAATGCCTGATAAAGGAGGAGCATTGTACAGCTTTTGATGGTGGACAGGCACAGGAATTCTGGAAAGAATATGAGGAACAGCTGGTATCCTGTCAGGATACAAAAGTAATCCGTATTGATGAAACTGATTTTTTTGTGGAGATTTATGTAAAAAATCCTCAGCTGATCATTCTTGGCGGTGGTCATGTGTCTCAGCCTGTGGCAAAAATAGGCAAAATGCTTGGTTTTCATGTGACAGTTATGGATGACAGAGAGGAATTTGTAACAAAAGAGAGATTCCCTGATGCAGATAGACTGATCCAGGGTACTTATGAAGAAATTCCGGAGAAGATTCCGGTATACGAGAATGCTTATTATGTAATTGTGACCAGAGGACATCTGGGAGATAGCGCCAGTGCCAGACAGATTTTGAAACGCCCGTATGTTTATCTGGGGATGATCGGAAGCAGAAATAAAGTGAAACGGACCAGAGAAAAACTTCTGAGAGAGGGATTTACGGAAGATCAGCTTAATACGATCCATGCGCCAATTGGCCTGCCAATTGGCGGACATATGCCTGCGGAGATTGCCGTGAGTATTACAGCGGAAATTGTCCAGGAGAAGAATAAATATAATGTTTCATATATAGATGAAGCAGTAGAAAAAGCTGTCTGGGAGAAAGAAAAAGGTGTTATGATCACCATTATTTCCAAAAGGGGATCTTCTCCAAGAGGAACGGGAAGTAAGATGTTCCTGGACAGGGAGGGTAGATCTCACGGAAGTATCGGTGGAGGAAATGTGGAATTTCAGGCATTGAAATATGCGCCAAAAGCACAGCACGGCGAAATAAAATCTTATAATCTGTCCAATCAGGGTGGCGCAAATCTGGGAATGATCTGCGGTGGTGAAGTAGAAGTGCTTTATGAGATACTCTAGTTCCTGCTTTTTTGTATTGGGAGGCGTATTGCTGAGCGCGGAGTGAACAGTAACGCCTTTTTCAAACACGCTCTAGCACAGAATGAACAGTACTTGCATATTATGAAAGAATCGTGTATATTAGTACGTAAAGTGATGTAGAAAACACGGAGGGACGTTTCCGCGTTTTGATAAAGGAGGACACTACTTATGAAAAAACCACTGTGGCTGGTTCTCGTACTGGGACTTGCATTTGCCGCTCAGGGATGCGGATTTGACCCGACTATTGATTCCAGCGTTATGATCGTAAAAGTAACACCTACACCGGAAGTGACACCTACTCCTGAAGTACAGGCAACACCAACACCAGAAGCAACACCAACCCCTGCAGCAGAGCAGACAGCCAGTGGTGTGAATGTAGAAGTGAAGACAGGTACTTATTATGCAGCATCTGAACTGAATCTTCGTTCTGATGCAAGTGCAGATGCAGATCTGATCGCAAGTGTAGCGGCAGGAACACAGCTGAACAGCACAGGTGTATGTGACAATGGCTGGATCCGTATTGATTATAATGGACAGACATGCTATGCAAGTGGAGATTTCGTGACAACGACAGCTCCGGCAGGTGATGTAGCAGCCGATACATCTGCAGATACAAGTACAGATACATATTCTGAGGATACTTCTTATGACGAGAGCAGTGATGCATCTTATGATGAAAGTGCTCAGTAATCTATAGAGGTAGAAGACTATACTGATATAGAAACCAGAAAAAAATAAAGAAAGCAGAAGCATGGAGAGGAATATCTCCGATAGCTTCTGCTTTTTGCATAAGGTTCAAAAATTCTGCCTGCAGGAGACTTTGTGCTCTGACAGGCAGAATTTTTAGTGTTTGGAATGGAGAAAGATATTATTGTGGGTAAACCAGTCTGTCCGGTTTGATATCGTAAAGAACTTCATCCAGGAATTTCTTTGCCAGATATTTTGCCATTGGCAGGTTCATATCCAGATAGTTTCCACAGTCTTTGGCAGATGCCCCCGGAACTTCACCTTCAAAGTCACGGATAAATTCAAATGTCTCGATCATAAGTGGAACAATATCTTTGGACTCATAATCTCCATTTAAAAGAAGATAGTTACCAGTACGACATCCCATTGGTCCCCAGTAGATCATTTTTGGTCCGAATTCTTTGTGATTTCTGAGAAAAGTAGCTGCCAGATGCTCAATAGTGTGAAGCTCTGCTGTATTCATAACAGGCTCTTCGTTAGGAGAAGTCATACGGATATCAAAAGTAGTGACAACAGTGCCGCCTACCGGATCCTTGCGGGAAACATAAACTCCTGGCTGTAATTTGATGTGGTCTATGGTAAAACTTGTTATTTTTTCCATTATGGATTCCTCGCTTTCATTTTTTGATTTGTTGTATGATCAGTTTTTGATGAAACTGTTTTCTGAAACACATTTTAGCAGGCAATTGGCCGGAAGTAAATACAGGAACCGTGAACAATCTGAACATTTTGTGAAAAGAGTTGTTTTTTTTTATGAATAGGTTATAATCAGATAAGATTGTGTTCCGGGACAAACTCGGAAACAGATAATTTCGGAGGTAGAGAAAATGAAGAGAAAATTACTGGCAGCACTTTGTGTTACAGCTATGTCAGCAAGTTTACTGGCAGGATGCGGCAGCAGTGATAAAACAGAGGATACGACAAAGACAGAAGAGACAACTAAGGAAGAAACTTCTGATCAGGCAGAAGAGAAGACAGAGGAAGCTTCTGAAGACAGCAGTGATGTAGCAAGTGAAGAAGAGGGAGAGAAGGCAGGATTCTCTGATGGCTCTGAGGAAGAGAGCAGTGATTCCACAGATAAGGACAGTGAATCAGCAGATGCAGAGGATTCAGACAGCAGCACAACCGTACTTCTGGATACTTCTAAAGAACTGACAGGTACTCACCATGCAGAGATTGAAGTAAAGGATTATGGCACCATTGAGGTAGAACTGGATGCAGATACAGCGCCGATCACAGTAACTAATTTTGTGAAACTTGCACAGGAAGGTTTCTATGACGGACTGACATTCCACCGTATCATGGATGGATTTATGATCCAGGGTGGTGATCCGAACGGAGATGGAACCGGTGGATCTGATGAGAATATTAAGGGTGAGTTCAGCAACAATGGAGTAGAGAATGATATTTCTCATACAAGAGGAACTATCTCCATGGCAAGAGCAACAGATCCGGACAGTGGAAGTTCACAGTTCTTTATTGTACAGTCTGACAGTACATTCCTGGATAGCGATTATGCAGGATTCGGTCATGTAACAGAAGGTATGGATATCGTTGATAAAATCTGCAAAGATTCCAAACCAACAGATAATAACGGAACAATTCCGGCAGATGAGCAGCCGGTGATCGAAACTATTAAGATTACAGACTGATATTATAGCAATTCTCGTAAATAATGTATTTAAGAAGATTGCTATAGAATTTCTATAAACAGAAATAAATTATGAGATCAGAGAAACAGCGGGAAAGATGATGAGAGATCTTTCCCGCTGTTTTGCGTGGTAGCTTAAGCAAATCTTCTGATAAACTGCGGAGCAGTTATTGGGTTATGAGAAGTAGCAAAGCGGATGATTTTATCCGCCTGACTTGTGAATATTCATTGGATCTGCATTCAGTTCTTAATTATGAGCACTGGAATTGGTGGATTATTGGGACGATTATAATAATCGCTCTTTATCACCAGATACTTACGGGAATCCAGTTCTTTCAGCCATGCCAGGATCTGATCCCGTTCTTCAAATCCGGAATCGCCGCCACTGTAGATACATAAAGAAATCATGCCGCCTTTTTTCAAAAGTGTCAAAGACTGAGTCAGTGCTTCAATACTGGTTTCACCTCTGGTAGCCAGCGTGTGATCCCCTCCGGGCAGGTAACCGAAATTAAAGACAATACAGCTCACACTGTCTGGATTTGCATATTCTGCCATATTTGCATGAGACTCCAGAAGGAGTTTGTAATTTTCCGGAACGTGTGCTGCAGTTAGTTTCTTTTTTGTAGTTTCCAGAGCTTGTTTCTGAATATCAAATGCCAGGACCTTTCCTGATTTTCCGCATAACTGCGTCAGCAGAAGCGTATCGTTTCCATTTCCCATAGTAGCATCAATACAGAAATCGCCTTCCTGTACCTGTTGTCGTATAAAGTTTGCACACCATTGAGTAATCTGATAATTCTTCATATGCCCTCCGTAAGAATAATTTAACCAAATCAAGTAAGTCCTCTGCTTCAATTGCGAATATCCGTTTGATTTAAATCAGGCAAGTCGCGAAGCAGGTGATCTTATTTGCCTGAATGTCTGTACTGTCGGATATGTACATTCATTTTCTGATATTATATTTTGCACGGGATCATGGAGGAAGTCAAGCTGATAAATTGTTTTACAAAGAAAACAAATCCTATATTGCATTTCCTGTGATAATTAGATTATAATAAAGAAGAGTGTTTTAAGGAATTGTATGAATCCGGAGAAAGAGGTAGAAGAGAAATGACACTGGAAGGAAAAACAGTATTATTAGGAGTGACAGGCAGTATTGCCGCATATAAGATTGCGTATCTTGCAAGTGCATTGATGAAGCGTCATGCAGATGTTCATGTGCTTATGACAAAGAATGCTACGAATTTTATTAATCCGATCACTTTTGAAACTCTCACAGGCAATAAATGTCTGGTGGATACTTTTGACCGGAATTTTCAGTTTCATGTAGAGCATGTATCTATTGCAAAGAAAGCTGATGTAGTGATGATCGCACCGGCAAGTGCCAATGTGATCGGTAAGTTAGCTCATGGAATTGCAGACGATATGCTTACCACCACGATCATGGCATGTAAATGTAAAAAATTTATTTCTCCTGCCATGAATACAAATATGTTTGAAAACCCGGTTGTACAGGATAACCTTAAGATTCTGGAGCATTACGGGTATGAAGTGATTGCACCGGCAAGCGGATATCTGGCATGCGGTGACACAGGTGCAGGCAAGATGCCGGAACCTGAGACACTACTTGCTTATATTGAGAGAGAAACTGCCTGTGAGAAAGATCTGAAAGGTAAGAAGATCCTGGTAACAGCAGGACCGACGCAGGAATCAATTGACCCTGTGAGATATATTACAAATCATTCTTCCGGAAAAATGGGCTATGCTATTGCGAAAGCTGCGATGCTTCGTGGTGCAGATGTCACGCTGGTGAGCGGACGTACTGCCATCGAACCGCCAATGTTCGTAAATCTGGTACCTGTTGTGACTGCAAAGGATATGTATGAAGCAGTGACTTCTGTCAGTGATGAGCAGGATATTATCATCAAGGCAGCAGCAGTAGCGGATTATCGTCCTGCGAAAGTCAGTGACGAGAAAGTTAAGAAGAGTGACGGACAGATGTCCATAGAATTAGAAAGAACAGAT
>NZ_JBQHWS010000128.1:0-9835 GCF_052063845.1 Blautia sp. HCP3S3_D9 | reverse complement strand
TACCAGAGCAATCATCCAGGCAATTGAAATTTTCGATTCTACAAAGAATAAATAGGCTTAAGAAGCTTCAAAAAAAGTTCTATAAAAGGACAGGTATTTTACTTCACCGATAAATGTCAAACGGTCAATAAAGTCCCTGTCCTTTCTAGTATTTTCTCTTTTGTCCGAATCAGTTAACAATAACAACATTATGTCTTCTATATTTTCATTTTATAAACACTAACCAACATTTTCTTATGGTTCACTAGAGCGTGCAGATCGCGGGAATGATTTTTCAAACACGCTCTAGTAATAACATTTTTCTAATATATATTAAAATTTTATGAAATTTAAAGACAGCGCTTAAAAAAAATGTTATAATCGTACCATATTTAAAAGGAGGATATTATGAAATTTCGTTGGGACAACCGATATTTACACTGGGGTGTAACTGCTTTTCTGGTGATTGCCGCCAGTATGCTGTTTTATTACGGCATTTTTCATATGAAGACCCTGATCGTAGGTATTAAAACTTTTCTGGGAATTATGGCTCCTATTATTTATGGTGTAATCCTTGCTTATATTCTCAGTCCACTGGTCAATCTTTTTGAGCAGAAATTAATCTACCCACAATTAAAAAAACGGAATATTCAGTTACAGAAGAAAGGAAGACGGGCCATTCGATGGACATGTGTTCTTTTTTCTATGTTTTTATTCTGGGTCATCATTTATGCATTGATCATGATGGTGCTTCCGCAGTTAATCCGAAGTATCATGAGCATTATTTACAGCTTTCCGTATTATGTGAAAGTTATCGAGAAATGGCTAAATTCATTTGTTGAACATGGATGGAATATGAATTCTGACATGATCGATATGATCAATCAGTATTCAACCAAAGCTCAGGACTATCTTACTACCAATATCCTGCCGCAGATGCAGGATATGCTTAAAAATGTCTCTGCCGGCATTTTTGACATTCTGATTTTTATGAAGAATTTCCTGATCGGTGCGATTGTTGCTTTATATGTGTTGGCAGACAAAGAGAAATTTGTTGCTAAGAGCAAAATGTTGGTATACGCCATATTTCCTCATAAATGGGCCAATCTGCTGATTCATTCCATGCGTTTTACTCATAAAACCTTTGGCGGTTTTATTTATGGTAAACTGGTGGACTCAGCTATTATCGGAGTTTTATGCTATTTCGGTATGCTGCTTTTACACATGCCTTTTCCGATTCTTGTCAGTGTGATCATCGGCGTAACCAATGTCATTCCGTTCTTCGGACCTTATATCGGGGCTATTCCATGTATCTTATTAATCCTGGTGGTAGATCCTATCAAAGGTCTGTATTTTGCAATTTTTATCCTGCTTCTCCAGCAGTTTGACGGAAATATCCTTGGTCCGAAGATTCTCGGTGAAACAACAGGTCTTTCCAGTTTTATGGTCATTGTTGCCATCTTAATTGGTGGAGGATTGTTCGGTATTCCTGGAATGATCGCAGGTGTTCCTGTATTTGCTGTTCTTTATGCAATGGTGTGCCGACTGATCAGTCACTCACTGAGTAATCGAAAAATGCCTGTAGAAGAAGAGGACTATGTAAATATTGACTGTCTGGATGCCAAAACCGGCGAAGCTCTCCCTCTCCAGAAAGAAGAACGTAAAATTTCGCCGGAAAGACTTGCAAAGAACAGAAATAATTTCTTTATGAAAATATGGAATCCTGTTTCCAGATTTGTTTTTATTATCTGGAAATATATTTTACAGTTCCTTCATTTCATAGGAAAATATTTAGAAAAAGCATGGACTGTTTTAAAAAATAAATACCATCAATTCAAATCAAAACAGGAGAAAAACAACAAATGAAATTACTGATTCAGCGTGTAAATCATGCACAGGTAGCTGTAGACGATAAAATATGTGGAAAGATTGGAAGGGGTCTACTGGTTTTTATCGGCGTAGGACATGACGATACCAGAGCAATTGCTGATAAATATCTGAAAAAACTTCTTGGTCTTAGAATCTTCGAAGATGCTAATGGAAAGACAAATCTTTCTCTGGCTGATATAAATGGAGAATTACTTATGGTTTCCCAGTTTACTTTATATGCTGACTGTAAACATGGAAATCGCCCGGGCTTTACAAACGCAGGAGCTCCTGATATGGCAAATGAATTATATGAATATATGCTTTCTGAATCCGCAAAGAGAGTACCTGTCGTACAACATGGAATCTTTGGTGCGGACATGAAAGTTTCACTGGAAAATGACGGACCTTTTACCATTATTCTTGATGAATCAATTTTATGATTCCAGTCCGGATTTCCGGATCAGGTATCTTGGGAGAATGCTATGAAGAAAAAGTTAAATTTGCCAGTTTGTCTGTTTATCCTGGCACTTATCTTGTGTATTGGATCTGTACATTATTCCGCAGCGTCTGTTCAAGCTGCAACTGTCGCAAAAAAGCAGATTGGCTTTGTAAAGAAAAACGGAAACTGGTATTATTATGACAAAAATGGAAAAAAAGCTACCGGATGGTATCAGAGCGCTTCCGGAAATAAATATTATTTCGGAAAAACAGGTGCTGCAAAAGCGGGAATCCTCACGATCAGCGGAAAGAAATACTGTTTTAATTCAAAGGGGAAAATGCTTACTACCTGGCAGACTATAAATGGAAAAACATATTTTTTCGATGAGAAAAAAGGATATATGTATACTGGATGGATCACTACCCCTGCCGGAAATAAATATTATTTCTGGAATGATGGCGTAATCCGTTCCGGTTTTCATAAAGTAAATGGTGTATATTATTGTTTCAGTACCAAAGGTAAAATGTACAGAAACTGTTTCCGAAAAAACGACAGTTCCACTTACTACCTTCAGGCAAACGGTACTATGGCAAAAGGCAGGCTGAAAATCAAAAATAACTGGTATTCATTTAACAGAAATACTGGCCAGCTTGTCAGAAGCGGATGGTATAAAGAAACAGATGGTTCTTATTATTACGCTGCCTCTAACGGAAAACTGGTCAACGGTTTCTATAAACCTGATTCCTATTACCGCTATTTCCGTAAATCAGACTGTAAACTGATGACAGGATGGAAAACAATTAACGGATATAAATATTATTTCAAGAAGACAAATGGTATCCGTTATGATAACGTAATCATGAAAACTTCTTCTGGAAAGAGATATTATTTTGAATCAGACGGAAAACTTGCCTGCAGTAAATGGTTTACCAAAAACAGCGCACATTATTACGCCGGTTCTAATGGAGTTCTTGCTTCCGGATGGCTTACCGTAAATGGAAAGAAGTATTATATGAATCCTTCTACATGCCAGCGCGAAACAGGATGGATTTCCGTAGATGGAGAGAAGTATTATCTTAATTCCTCCACAGGTGTTCTGGCAACTAATCAATGGATTGACGATGATAATTATGTTGGAGACAATGGTGCGCTTATCCCTGGTTATCAGAATGGTGTTTCCTTCCGATGGCCTTTGAATTCAAGTTATTCTTACATCAGCAGCTATTTTGGATATCGTCAGTCTCCAGGAGGTATCGGATCTACCAATCATAAAGGAATCGACATCCCTGCGCCAACAGGTACTCCTATTTATGCAGCTGCCTCTGGAACAATCGTCGCTATGTTATCACCTTCTGCTTCAGGCGGTGCAGGATATTATACAAAAATCAATCATAATAACAAAGGACTCGTAACCGAATATATGCATCAATCTAAATTTAATCCGAAGCTCAGCGTTGGAGATAAAGTATCAAAAGGTGATATCATCGGATATGTAGGAAGTACCGGAAACAGTACCGGACCACATCTCCATTTTGGTGTTATGGTAAATGGTGTAAATCAGAATCCCTTAGACTATGTTAAAAAGCCTTCATAGGTCACTTAACGTAATGATATGTAAGCAATACTCAAGCAGCTTCACCTGTCAGAGAATATTTATTTAATCAAATAAACTGCGGTGCAGTTATTGGGTTATGAGCAAGTAGCGAATTGGATTTCAAATATGCGTTTGACTCCGGTTATGAACAGGATGATTTTCTCCGCTTGACTAAAATAAGACTAAATAATAAGAAATAAAAGGTAAATTTATGGAATCACTACAGACATATACATACTACAGAAAAGCACAATATCATGAAACAGATCAGATGGGGATCATCCATCATTCCAACTATGTAAAATGGATGGAAGAGGCTAGAATCGGCTATATGAATCAAATGGGATTCAGCTATAAGAGAGTAGAAGAGATGGGAATTATTTCTCCTGTTGTAGAAATCTCTGTTGCTTACAAGAAACAGGTTTCTTTTGATGATGAAATCCAGATTAGTGTCAGCATTAAGAAATATAATGGAATTTCTCTTGAATTTAATTATCAATTTTTCAATATAACCAAAAACGAAATCTGTACAACTGCTTATTCCAGACATTGCTTTCTCAAAAATGGGAAACTGATTTCTGTTAAGAAAGAAGTTCCTGAACTGGATCTTATTATCAACAATTGTAAGTAATGCATGACAAATGACAAAAAATCCCCGTTAAGTAGACTTTTCTATTTATTTTGTCTATCTAACAAAGAACTGATCAGTGCACCTTCTTGTTATCAGGGTTTAAAGGATCTGGCCCAGAAATGGCTTGATTCCCAGAACACCCCAGAAGAAGCAAAGGTAACACAGGAATATCTCACTGAATTGGAAGCTGATGTTTTATCCATTGATTCCCTGATTGCCTTCGCATGCTCAGAAAAAGGAGAGCAGGTTTTCGGCGCAGATCAGGCAAAACACATGGTTTCACAGGCACAGGCCGCTAAAGAAAATGGCGCCAAATACTGTATTTGCCCGGCATGCACAGCTGGTGGAGTTATCTTAGATAAAAAAGAGGATATTTTGAAATAAAATATCATTGTATTATATATTATAAAGAATAAAACCGGCATATGAACAGCACAAATAACCAAAATCCATTACATAACTCAGAACTAGAACGAGCTCTAAAGAAACGTGCCAAAGAATATCTGGAACGCAAAGCTGTGTAAAAAGCCAGAAATGAATATATCTATGAGAAATACCTAAAACGCCAAAACAAGCCAAAGCACGGTTTAATTAAACTACGAAAAAAATATATAAAGCTAGGTATTTATTTCATTGTTATGACTCTAATTATTATTCTGTATGCATATTTGCAGAATTAAGGTATAGGACTTACAGTTCTATATCAGATATTGTATTTATGATAAGTAATAGAGAGGCCTCAAGCCTCTCTATTTTATTTAATTTATAATTTGAGTTATATTATTTATTGAAATAATTACTTACAGAAACGGTCAGATTCATTTTTCTGTAAATAGTAGTGATTTGGAGTTGTCGTCATCTATACGACAAACGCGAGTTTTTCATATAGATCTTGCTTAAAAGCCACTTTCGTGGTATATCATGTCGTAACTGTCCAGACATAATCTTCAACATTTTATTTATGACATTTTTCTTTTTACCTGTATAGTCATAATTATTCACATCCAAATAGTCAAACTGCATATTTCTCACTTGGCACTTTTTCTATTTTTATGTTAATATAGAGTTATAATAAAACTTTCAATAGCATAAGGAGTTTTTCAATGGAAAATTTCACTGATTATAATGATAACAAAAAAGTCACTTACCATGAGCAAACAGATATTCTGAATATCCTGAAGCTTCGTGCTGTTTTAAAAACACTTCCTGATTTCTGTAAGGATTATTTTCGTGCTATGGATCCGCTTACTACCACCAAAACGCGAATTTCCTATGCATATGATATCCGCATCTTTTTCCAGTTTTTGCTGGATGAAAATCCTGCTTTTAAAGATTGTTCCATGAAGGATTTCACTGTAGATGTTCTGGACCAGCTTAAGGCTGTTGATATTGAAGAATATCAGGAATATCTGAAAGTCTACAAAAATGGGGACAAAACTGAAACAAATGGGGAACGTGGATTAAAAAGAAAAATCTCTGCATTGAGAAGTTTCTATGCATATTATTATAAACATGAATTTATTAAGACTAATCCAACTGTTCTTATTGACGTTCCAAAAACCCACGAAAAAAGCATCATTCGTCTGGATGCCGATGAAGTCGCCATGCTTCTGGATTATATAGAGCACTGTGGCGATGAACTTACCGGTCAGAAACGTGTTTATTATGAGAAGACCAAGGAACGTGATCTGGCGATCGTTACTCTCCTGCTTGGCACGGGAATCCGTGTATCTGAATGTGTAGGACTGGATATCGAGGATGTAGATTTTAAAAATAATGGAATTAAAGTCACCCGAAAAGGCGGCAACGAAATGGTTGTATATTTTGGATCTGAAGTAGAAAGAGCTTTAAAAAAATATATTGAGGTCCGTGAAAATATCGTTCCTGTAGCCGGACATGAGCATGCTCTCTTCTATTCTACCCAGAGAAAAAGAATCGGAATTCAGGCTGTTGAAAATCTGGTTAAAAAATATTCCCGTGCTATCACGACCACCAAGAAAATCACCCCTCATAAACTCCGCAGCACCTATGGTACTGCTCTGTACCAGGAAACCGGCGATATTTACCTTGTAGCTGATGTATTAGGCCATAGAGATGTAAATACCACTAAGAAACATTACGCAGCCATGGACGATGCCAGACGCCGTAAAGCAGCTACTGCAGTACATTTACGTGAAGATTGATTCTGTATAAACAGCTTTCGCATTCTATGATAAGAGCAATTCACGTCTGATGACTGCTGCCTAGGATTTCTTTATCTGTAAACCTGCTGATGGCGTAAATGCGTAAATAGATTATTTCATCTATATCAAAATTGAAATCCCGCATAAAACAAGAGTAAAAAGTTTACCTCATCTCAGAAACTTTTTACTCTTAATTTCATATATCTTTTACTATCTATCTTCTGGATATTCTACCCCAAATAACAGATCTGTTATTTTATTCTGTATTGATATTCAGGCACCTCACTGCCTATGTTACCTACAACTTTATTTCCCATATATTTAAACTTTCCACTATACCCTGAATTTTCATCCTCATCAAGTTTAAGTGTCAGTTCACTGGTAATAACCGCATCACTGCATGTAACTAAATCACATACCGCATTTACAGTCAGTATAATAGTTCCGTCCCAATTCTCTTTTATAGATTGATCCGGAACATATTTCAGGTCTGAAGTTCTGCTTTCTACTGTACTATTCATAAACAACATAGCTACAATACAGCTTCCCCATTCCATTTTTTCTTTACCTTAGTATTCTGTACAGAAATATCAGAGACTTCGATTCCCTCATATATTCGGGAATTTCTTTCAGTAAAATCTTCCTCTGTAGAAATATTGCTTTTTTCATGATCAAGCATAGCATACATCTGAGAATATTCCTGTTTTTCAACATGATCCATATATTCCACCAACAGCTTTCCTGGATCATCCACATAGATTTCTCTTACAGCAAATAATCCTCCAATGCATATCACACCGACCAAAACTATTTTTAGTGCTGCTCTGACATGCCTTAATTTTCTGTTTTTCATATAGATATGTTTTACCTTTCGTATTCTTTTCTTCAAAAACAAAACAGACGGATTTTAGTCCGCCTGTTGTAATCATAAACTATATCTGTTATTTTCCTGTAAAAGTGATTTTCGAATATCTTTATTCATCAAAATCCGTCTCAAATACACCTTCCGAAGTACGCATTGTCAGTACACCAAGATTAAACTCTTCATCCATAACCGTAATGTGATATTCAAAGATAACATCATCCTCGAATTTAGAAAGTAAAACATAGGATCCGTTCTCTTTTCCTTCAATCTGATCGCATATATCTCCGTAAACCGCTTCACCGGAAATAGCTCTTGGGTATCCGGCATCTTTAATTTTCTTTTCAATTGCTCTGTACAGTTCTTCCATGTTAATCTCCTTTTATTTCGCTCACTATTTTAGTCATAAAGATAAATTATCCGCTTTGCTATTTGCTCATAGTCAAATAGCAATTTTGCAGTTTCATTAATTTATTGCTTCTAAATCTTTCTTTCATATATGCTATTTCTTCATGATAACAGGTACAGTCACAAAATGCAACTAAAAAGGATATCCGCTGATTACAAAATATACTGGCAGATATCCTTTTATTTACGTTATGTAGTTTTTAGTATCAAGTATTATTAAAGGCTTATTTTCCTGTTTATTTAATTATAATGCCACTGCAATCTTATCGTGGAACGCTTCAGGAACTTCTTCTTTGTCTAAAGATACACTGATTACAAAAGTAACGTTAAACTGTTTACCAATCTCATCTAACTGTGACAGAGTACCTGTAATATCTTTATCTTCCAGTTTTGCTACTTTAAGGAAGCTGTCAAGATATACCTGTTCAAGATCATGATCCTGAGAAAGGATACCACAGATAAATCCAACAAATTCATCTGCATTCTTAATCGGGAATCCGGATACATCAATGAGACGTACTTTGTTATTGAGTTCATACATATGTTTTGTGCTCTTGTCTAAGTAGACAATGCTTCCATTTGCCTCTTTAACTGCACCATTTACTTTATCTAACAGTACTTTTGTTTTGCCTTTGCCTTTCTTTCCTACAATCAGTTCAACCATGCTGTTTTCCTCCTTAGACACATATAATATTAATTTTGACTAAAAACTTCAATTAATATGTTATATATTATAGTGCATATTATTCAAAAACACAAGTGGTATTTACGCTTTTTTGTGAATTTTTATTGAATTTTTACAATTTGTGTATTTTTACTGGATTTTTGGAGATATTTAATGCTATGTTATGATTCTATTGGACTTCGTAGTTCTATGTGTTTTCTTATATATTGGTATACATTTGGTGTAAAATTGGTGTAGTAAAGCCGTTTTCAAGCTATTTTAGATTGAATTTGGTGTAGTGAATTATTACAAAAGGATTTCATTCATTAAACGTTCGTCTGTAACGTGATTATACAGTTCCATTGTCATTTTCATAGAAGCATGACCCATAATATCCTGTAATGTTCTTGGATCAATTCCGGCTTCTACCATTCTTGTACAACCTGTATGTCTCAGGATATGTGGATGTGTCAAGTACATGAATCCTTCTCCATCAATAGACTGTCCACTGTAAGGTACCTCCCGCAGCATCTTATCCACGACTTCCCCAGCTCGTTCTTAATCTCAACTTTTTTTGCCTTGCTACTTCTGTAAAAATTATTCATCGCATACGCAACTTCTTTTGTAATCTTGATCATTTCTCCATCAATATTTGCGTAATACTTTCCTTCATAAAAATATGGATGTTCAATATACATATCCGTTCCTCCTGAATTTGAAATCTCGTTGCTCGTTTCAAATCCAGAAGGCGGACCTCTGTTTAGGATCATGCCTGCTCCGCCTTTATCCTGCCGGGATACGCCCGCAGTTATTGGCTGAGAAATTCAGGCACGAAAAAAAGCCCCAGTAGTTTTTTCTTAACTACTGAGGCTTTCGTCTCTTTATTGTATTCAGTTATCTATGCCTTCTTTCATCAGCATAATCATTGTATCAGGATAAAGTTCACAAAGTATCCGCAATACGTTTCCATAAGTTCATGTCATTATTAGAATCGTACATATTTCAGTGTAAAAAGTTCACTATTCAAATTCTGATTATTTATAGTTAATATGTTCTATCAAAATGACTATTTTCTGTTTCATTATTTAATTTAACAACTATAAATGAGCAAATTTGAAAAATTGCACAAAACTACACTGCGAATTTCATAAATGAATCAAAATCATTGCTTTCCTTTGCGCATTGAAAAAGATAACGATACTTTTC
>NZ_JBQHWS010000127.1:0-9844 GCF_052063845.1 Blautia sp. HCP3S3_D9 | reverse complement strand
AGATCTTAAGAATTCATAACCAAGATCAGGTGCATAACCATGAAATGTAGCTGCATCACCCATTTCATCTACGGATTTATGGAGCGCTTCAATGATTGCCGGAGCCAGAGGCTGGGTTACATCACCGATTCCCAGTGAGATCACGTTTACCTGTGGGTTGGCTTCTTTATATGCTTTTACTTTTTTTGCAATTGTGGAAAACAGATAGCTTCCCGGTAATTTCAGATAGTTGTGGTTTACTGTTACCATGTTTGATTTCCTCCCTGGCATGTTTCGCAGTTTTTATATACCTGTCTACAGCAGGCTGCTGCTTTGCCTTTCCATTTCTATTTGTGTCTTTTCTGCAAATATATTTTATTCGAGTTTTATTATACTTAATTATTTAATAATGTAAAGTCTCAAAGTGTTTTCTGAGCATAATTTTTAATATTAACATTACTGTTCACTGGTAATATCCCGCGAGGTGTTTTTTGTGAGCGAAGGTCACAGAAAACCCGAGACATACTGTGCGAATTTATGCGATTAGCATAAATTCTGTGCATCGTGAAGCGTGTTGCTGTGAACGGAGTGAACAGTAACATTTTTTACCCCGGGCATAATGTCCGGGGTGATTTATTTTATTTGCGCTTCTCTACTTCTTTCATTAGTGTCTCGCGGACGCTTGCAGGATTTGCCTTGCCTTTCATCTCTTTCATGATCTGACCTACAAAGAAGCCCATGACTTTATCTTTACCTCCCAGAAGTTCTGAAAGTGGTCCTGGGTTAGCATCCAGGATCCTGTTGATGGTTTCTTCCAGAAGTCCTGTGTCTTCTACAATCTTCAGACCATGTTCCTCAATGTAGGCTACAGGATCAATGTCTTCCTCAAAGACTTTCTCAAAGACTTTTTTGGCATTCTGAGGGCTGATTTCGGATTTTTCTACCATTACCAGAAGATCTGCAAGATGCTTCGGTGAGAAAGATACCTGTTCCGGATCCATAGCTTTATCTTTCGTCAGACGGAGTACCTCACCCATAAACCAGTTTGCTGTCTTCTTTGCATTTCCGTAGATTGCTGCTGTTTCTTCAAAAAGACCTGCAAGATGGCGGGATTCTGTGAGGATTCCCGCATCGTATGCCGGAAGTCCGTACTCTTCCTGATAACGGGCCTGTTTCACTTCGCGAAGCTCCGGCTGTTCTGCTTTGATCTTTTCAATCCATGCATCAGAGATATGGATTGGAGGCAGATCTGGATCAGGGAAATATCTGTAGTCTTTGGCATCTTCCTTGGAACGCATGGCGTAAGAATATTCTTTGTTGTCATCCCAACGGCGTGTCTCCTGTGTAACTGCCTTGCCTTCTTCGATCAGTTCGATCTGACGTTCTCTTTCGCCTTCGATTGCTCTGGCAATGGCTTTGAAAGAGTTCAGGTTCTTCATCTCTGTTCTGGTACCGAATTCTTCTGCTCCCACTTCACGGACAGAAAGGTTAACGTCTGCACGCATGGAGCCTTCCTGAAGCTTACAGTCTGATACACCCAGATACTGCATCATACAACGGAGTTTTTCAAGATAGGCGATTACTTCCTCAGAGCTTCTCATATCCGGCTCGGATACGATCTCAATCAACGGGACACCGCTTCGGTTATAGTCTACCAGGGAGCAGTCTTCCCATTCATCATGGATCAGTTTACCTGCATCCTCTTCCATATGCATTTCATGGATGCGGATTTTCTTTTTGCCTGCAGAGGTTTCAATCTCTACCCATCCGTCATGACAGATTGGCAGATATAACTGAGAGATCTGATAGTTCTGTGGGTTGTCCGGATAGAAATAGTTCTTACGGTCAAATTTGCAGTACTGATGGATCTGGCAGTTTGCTGCAAGACCTGCTTTCAGGGCAAACTCTACTACTTTCTTATTTAATACAGGCAGGGAACCCGGCATACCTGTGCAGACCGGGCATGTATGTGTATTGGGTGCTCCTCCGAATTCAGTGGAGCATCCGCAGAAAATTTTTGTTTTTGTTGCAAGTTCTACATGGACTTCAAGTCCTATGACTGTTTCGTACTGTTTCATTATCTGGTGCCTCCTTCTCCTGGCACGGCAAAGGAGCCGCGGCTGGTTTCATAGGCGTGTGCTGCACGCAGGATTTTCTTTTCCATGAAGCAGTCCCCGATCATCTGGATACCGATTGGAAGACCTTTGCTGTCTTTTCCGCATGGAACTGTAATTCCCGGAAGACCGCAGAGATTGACTGCTACTGTGTAGATATCTCCAAGATACATGGCAAGGGGATCTTTTAAGCTTTCACCGATCTTCGGTGCTGTAAATGGAGATGCAGGTGCAAGGAGCACATCATATTTGCCAAATGCCTGGTCAAATTCTTTCTTGATCAGGGCTTTTGTGCGGAGTGCCTTCAGATAGTATGCATCATAATAACCGGAGCTTAACACGAAGGAACCAAGCATGATACGGCGTTTTACTTCCTCACCGAAACCTGCTGTTCTGGTCTTTTTGTACATGTCGTGAAGACCTTCATATTCTGCTGCACGGAAACCGTACTTCACTCCATCGAAACGTTCCAGGTTGGAACTTGCTTCTGCACTGGCGATAATATAATAAGCCGGAATCATGTATTCCATGGTTTTGATAGAGAAGAATTCTACTTCTGCTCCCAGTTCTTTCAGCGTATCAAGAACACCCATAAAAGATGCTTTTACTTCCGGATCAAGTCCCTCTGCCAGATATTCTTCAGGAACTCCGAATTTCATCCCCTTGATATCTCCTGTCAGTTCTTTGGAGAACTGAAGATCTTCTCTTTTCATGGATGTGCTGTCTTTTGTATCATGTCCTGCGATGATCTCCAGAAGAGCTGCACAGTCAGATACGTCTTTTCCTACAGGTCCGATCTGATCCAGGGAAGACGCATAAGCTACAAGACCGTAACGGGATACTGTTCCATAGGTTGGTTTAATTCCGGTTACACCACAGTAGGAACTTGGCTGACGAATAGATCCACCTGTATCTGAACCAAGTGCCAGATAAGTTTCTCCTGCTGCCACTGCAGCACAGGAACCACCTGAAGAACCGCCTGGTACGTGTTCCAGATTCCATGGATTTCTGGTGATGCCATAAGCGGAAGTCTCTGTGGTACTTCCCATGGCAAATTCATCCATGTTTGTTTTTCCGATAATGACCAGTCCGGCTTTTTCCAGACGATCAATGACTTCTGCATTATACTGAGGCACAAAATTCTCAAGAATCTTTGATGCACAGGTAGTTTTCTTTCCATTAATACAGATATTATCTTTGATCGCGATCGGTACGCCTGCAAGAGGACTGGTATAAGTACCGTCCTCGATGCCTTTTTGTACTTCTTCTGCACGTTTGTATGCTTCCTCTTTATATGTGTCAAGATAAGCGTGTACTTCTGAATCCTGTTTCTCAATCTGTTCAAAAACAGTTTTTACTCCATCCAGGACGCTGACCTGACGCTGTTTTATTTTTTCCCCAAGCTGCAGGGCTGTTAATTTCTCCAACTCCATTGTCCTGTCTCCTATCCTATGGTTTTCGGAACCTGATACTGTCCTTCTTTTGCTTTTGGTGCGTTTGCGAGCATTGCTTCTTTGTTGTCGCCGTTTGTGACAACGTCCTCGCGGAATACGTTTTCGTCCTGGAAAATATGGGACATCGGCTCTACTTCCGATGTATCCAGTTCGTCCAGTTTCTCTACATAATCAAGCATTTTCTGCATTTCAGCTTTGGCTTTTTCCTTTTCTTCTTCCGAGAGGGAAAGCTTAGCCAGGATGCAGACATTTTCCATTGTTTCATCATCTATGATCTTTGCCATGATTTTCTCCTTATATATACTGCCTGTAACATTCTATATTGCTTTTATTTCCGACTTCTTATTTACGGTTCCAAACGGTTCATATCTCGCGGGAAGAGACAGGTTTCACGAACATTCTCTTCACCGATAAGCTGCATGGTCAGACGTTCCAGACCGATTCCCAGTCCACCGTGAGGCGGCATACCATGTTTGAAGGTATCCAGATACTGTTCCATGCCTTCCTGCGTCATACCTCTGTCTTCAATTTTCTGTACCAGCATGTTGTAATCATGGATACGCTGTCCGCCTGTTGTGATCTCAAGGCCTTTGAATAACAGGTCAAAGCTTAAGGTAAATCTTGCGTCTTCCGGATCATCCATTGCATAGAACGGACGTTTCTTTGACGGATAATGTGTGACAAATACGAAATCTGAGCCATATTCTTCTTTGAAATACTGTCCGATCAGTGCTTCTTCTTCCGGCTCCAGGTCAAATGGGTTTCTGATCTTACGGTTATATTTCTGTGATACCAGTTCCTTGGCTACATCGAAACGGACTGCCGGGATTTTGGATACATCCGGGATCTCAAGCTTCAAAATCTGTACTTCTTTTGCATATTCTGTTTTCAGAAGGTTCATGGCATACTGCAGGAATCCTGTTTCCATTGCCATGATTTCTTCGAAGCTGTCAATGTATCCCATCTCGAAGTCCAGACTGGTGTATTCGTTTAAATGACGTTTGGTGTTGTGTTTCTCTGCACGGAATACCGGACCTGTCTCAAATACTCTGTCAAATACACCTACCATCATCTGTTTGTAAAACTGCGGGCTCTGTGCAAGTACTGCAGGTTTGTGGAAGTAGCTGAATTTGAAAAGGTTTGCGCCACCCTCTGCTCCTCTTGCTCCGATCTTCGGTGTGTGGATTTCTGTGAATCCCTGTCCGTAGAGATAATCGCGGAATGCTTTTGTCAGTGCTTCCTGAATTTTAAATTTGGAACGCTCCTGAATATTTCTCAGGGAAATCGGTCTGTAGTTTAATTTTGCTTCCAGAGAAGTGTTCAGTTTCCATTTGTCGATTGCCATTGGAAGTGGCTCTGCCGGTGTTGATAAAATATCAATATGACGAATACGAAGCTCTCTTCCGTGGGGTGCTCTCTCCTCTTCATGCAGGATTCCTTTCACCCTGATCGTCATTGCTTCCTTCAATTCATGAATGGAAACATTTGCCATTTCATTTTCATAGACTGTCTGGAATAAGCCTTCCCTTCTTCTAAGAATGATAAATGCCACATCACCCATATTACGGATGCTGTGAACAGCGCCTTCGATTACGGCTTCCTGGTTCAGGAGATTATTACCTACGAGTTCCTCCCAGGTATTGATTTCTTTTTTCCATGTTCCATTCATAAATTCCATTTCCTCATCCTCCATTTCTTCATTTCTGAAAACCTTTGTGATATCTTCACTGGTTTCAAGTTCAAAAGGCTTTTCGTGCAAGCACAACGACTTCTTGGCTTAAAACCCTGGAATATCAAAAAGGCGTAATCAGAAAATCCGGAGACACTTATCCCCTAGACTCTCTGATTACGCCTTTGTAATCATTCTTCCTGTTATTATCTATTTTATGTTTGGTTGTGTTCTTTCTATATATAATATAATGTTAGGGTTAAAATATATTTTACCTCTAACTTGATATGAACAAAAATATATTTTGTATATTACCACATATTCTGTCAAAATAATATCGTCATTTTTTACAAAATTTTCCTTATTATTTTCGGATATTTTATTTAGAACGTGTTTGAAAAATCAGATTTCATCATACATCAGCATGAGTAACATCTGTGCAGTTTCTACCATGTTGGTTCCTGAATCCATGCTGCATTTCTGGATGTGTCGATATGCTTCCTCTTCTGTCATCTGGTTTTTTTCCATCAGAAGGCGTTTGGCATTCGAAATATAATTCTGTTCTTTTTCTGATCTGGGCTTTGGTTTCTTCTTTTCTTTTTTGATCCGGCGTTCCAGATGATAGAGCATGTCATTGACCGTATCTATCAGTACGCTTGCTTTCATCGGCATCTGTACAGTGCTGACGGAATTCGGTGCTTCATCTATAATACGCTGAGAAGCCAGAAGCAGCATTTCAAAATACTGTGGCAGGTCATCGAGAGCGTCTTTATAATAGGCATCTGTCAGCTTATAGCCACATATCAGGACACCACTGTCAAGCTCTGAGATACTGGCCAGAGCGTTAGAGACAGAGCTGCAGACAGAGGCTACTGTGAGCCCATGTCTGTTAAGTATTGTGCGGATTTTCTTTGCGTCTTCAATTTTCGGTAACGCAATCACAATGCTGCTGCTCATAACTCTGCCACTCCTCTTTCTGTTACAGCCTGGGTTCCCGTCCACTGCTTATTGCTTTTTACAACCTCCGCAGGGGACTTACTTGATTCGGGTCAAGCGGATAAAATCATCCGCTTCGCTACGCGGCTCTACACCAGATAACTGCTTTATCTGGTTAAATTCTGTATAAGTATTCCTCGATTTCCCAGGCTGAAATTTCTCTTGTATAGCGAAGCCATTCTTTTTTCTTGGCTGCTGCGTATTCTTTACAAAATTCTGTTCCAAGTACTTCTTTGATCCAGTCACTCTGTTCGAAGTAATCAATTGCTTCGTTTAAATTTCCCGGAAGATTCTCAATCTTCATTGCTTTCTGGTCTGTTTCGGATAATTCTCTGCTTGAAGACTTGGTCGGATAAATTTTCTTATGAATTCCATCCAGCCCTGCTGCCAGACATACTGCAAATACCAGATACGGATTTGCTGCTGCATCCGGACTTCTCAGCTCGATCCTTGTTTCCATACCTCTGGATCCCGGAATTCTTACCAGGGAATTCTGGTTGTTCTTTGTCCATGTCAGTTCTGTCGGTGCTTCATAGCCCGGAACCAGACGTTTGTAGGAATTTACGATAGGATTGGTGATCAGTGCCATCTCTTTGCTGTGAGCCAGAAGCCCGCCTACGAAATAGTATGCTTCCTCACTTAATTCCTGCGGATTTCCCGGATTGACGAATACATTTCTTCCATCTTTAAATAAAGAGAAATGAATGTGCATTCCGGAGCCATTTACTTCTGCCCGTGGTTTCGGCATAAATGTCGCATGAAGTCCATGGCGTTTGGCAATGGTACGGACCGTCATCTTGAATGACATAATCCGGTCTGCAATCGTACGAACTTCACCGTATTTGAAATCTACCTCGTGCTGGGCAGGTGCAGTTTCATGGTGAGAGGATTCCACTTCAATTCCCATATCTTCCAGGTTTAATACGATATCACGTCTGGCATTCTCGCCCAAGTCTACAGGACTGATATCCAGATAGCCGGCCTTCTCATGGGTTACAGTGGTCGGAACTCCGTTATCATCTGTATGAAAAAGGAAAAATTCACATTCCGGATCTACCAGACAGGTATATCCCTCTTTCTTTGCCTCCCGGGCTGTTTTCTTCAGAATATATCTCGGGCTTCTCTCATGAGGGGTTCCGTCCGGACAGTAGATGTCACATAACATTCTGGCAACTTTGCCCTGCTGTGGTCTCCATGGGAGAATTGCAAAGGTGTCAAGATCCGGTCTTAAGTACATATCCGGTTCAGATTCTCCTGCGATTCCTGCGATAAAGGAACCATCTACAATACATCGGTTATCCAGTGCGCGGGGAAGTTCCCGGGCAGTTATGGCGATGTTTTTCAGCGTTCCAAACATATCTGTGAACTGGAGACGGATAAATTCCACGTCTTCCTCCTCAGCCATCTGTAATATTTCTTCTCTGGTATAATTCCCCATTTTCATTCACTCCTTGTCAGCATAGTTTCTGCTGTTTTTGCTTTCTTAATGATTCTTCGATACAATTTTGTCCTGTCTGGAAGTTTTATAGATTCTATAATAATATAAAAAATGGCGCACTTTCTACAGTTACTTTTCTATAGAAAGAACGCCTTTGTTCATGTAGGCAATTATAGCAACATGACTATTTTTTGTCAACTGCTTATTTTTATAAATAAATCACCGGCTCTTTCCATGTTACTGTGCGCTCCGCTTTCAATAACACGCTTTGCAGCTTACTTATAATCGCTATTTTGAGAATACCGCATCATTTCTCGAAAGAAGATATACGCAGTACTGATTCATACTGATTCCCTCCCTCTGAGAATGTTCTGCCAGTAGTCTATGCAGGCTTCTTGGAATTCTCAGTTTAAACTGTCCGGAATAATCTTCAAGGCTATCTGGTTCATGGATTTCTACTCCTTCTTCTAATGCAGCTTCAAGCCATGCTTTTTTTGCATCCAGGGCATTTGAAATTGCACTTTCCACTGTTTCTCCGCAGGTAATGCAACCAGGGAGATCCGGATACGAAACTACGAATCCTCCTTCGGTTTTATCTTCTACAACTTCCATACGATAGGACATTGACATATAATCATTCAGTGTCTTCATGATTCTTCGCCTCACTTTCTACTATTTCCCTTACCATTTCTACATATACTTTCTTTATCGGCTCATGTTTTGGTATTGTAATAGGCATACATCCAGACTTTCTAAATGTATAATGACTGCTTCCACTTCTCGGAACATTCATTTCATATCCATAACTTTCCAATACTTTTCGCAATTCATCAAACCGAAGATCTTTTGATAAATTACATATACGTGTTATCAGTTTATCCCATTTTGACATTCTTATATCTCCTATTTACATTATATGTGGTATCGTATATGGTGTCAATCAATTTTTCTATACCAAATTTGAAAAGATTTCTGTATTCTCCGAAAGAGAAATACGCAAAATACAAATTCAAAAATACTGTCTTTTGTACTTAATCATTAAGGGAAATGGATGAACCGAATAGCTCAAAAATTATCTTAGATATGCAAATTTAGTGTAGCAAATGTATTATTCTCTGTCAACTATAATTATTATAATGCAAGACCCAAAAATCACTTTCAAAAAAGGTGCTGTTGCCTGACATCCTTTTCCGTCAGGCAATAGCACCTTTCTCATATTTTATCTTATTTTTACAGATAGGAATATCCCATCAGTGATTCATCCACCGCTTTCGCAGCTTCTCTGCCTTCGCGGATTGCCCATACTACCAGGGACTGGCCTCGGTGCATGTCTCCTGCAGTGAAGACTTTGTCTACGGAGGTCTGGTACTGATCTGGCTTTGTATCTACGTTAGTTCTTCCATTGATGGCTACCTTAAATGCATCTGTTACATATTTCTCACTGCCAAGGAATCCTGCTGCGATAAGGACTACGTCTACAGGGATGACTTCTTCGGTTCCTTCTACAGGAACCATCATCATACGTCCTGTCTTTGCATCTTTTTCACTCTTTAATTTAGTGAGTTTTGCCTGGCAGACATTTCCGTTTTTATCTTTGATAAATTCTGTAACAGTAGTCTGGTATACTCGTGGGTCATGTCCGAATACAGCAGTGGCTTCTTCCTGGCCATAGTCTGTTTTGAGGACTCTCGGCCACTGCGGCCATGGGTTGGATGGTGTTCTTTCCACTGGAGGCTTGGGCATCATCTCTAACTGGATCACAGATTTGGCACCCAGACGTATAGATGTTCCTACACAGTCATTTCCTGTATCACCACCACCGATGACCAGAACATTTTTGCCTTTTGCAAGTTCATATGGAACTTTGGCAAAGTCAGAATCCAGCAAAGCTTTTGTTACCTGTCCCAGGAAATCTACTGCGAAATAGATTCCTTTGGCATCCCGTCCCGGAACTTTAATGTCTCGTGGATTGGATGCTCCGCAGGCAAGGATGACGCGGTCGAACTGTTTCAGAAGTTCTTCTGCTTTGATATCCTTTCCTACGTTTACATTTGTAATAAATTTAACTCCCTCTTCTTCCATAAGATGGATTCTTCTGTCAACAACAGCTTTGTCCAGCTTCATGTTAGGGATACCGTAGCGGAGAAGTCCGCCTACACGGTCTTTTCTTTCAAATACAGTTACACTGTGGCCT
>NZ_JBQHWS010000126.1:0-9894 GCF_052063845.1 Blautia sp. HCP3S3_D9 | reverse complement strand
ACACCTTCTTTCGTAAATGTTGCAAATGTTTGTTTTGGCACTTTCATTATACAACACATGGAATCGAGGTGTCTTTCTTTTATGCAAAATCACGAACTTGCTCATTTATAGCTGTTAAGCTAACTTGTGGAACATATGCCGAACCTTATCTATACGGCTATTCGGGCGGCGGGGTTGGCAAATAAGTTTACCAGTAGCTGGCTGGTATCCTTTTAACTCTGTCAAGCAGACTCCCTGCCCATTTGTGAAATAAGTTAAATCGTTCCTGTATTCTTGAATACATCTAGCAGGGATTTCTCCTTTCAGAATGACCTCGTCATTCTTTATCTGAGTACTTACAATATCTGCACAATACCTTGGAGCATCATGATACGCCCGTGAGAGATATTCCTGCGGTGCATAAATTTCAAAGTGGAGATATGGCTCTAATAGTTCTGTCCCTGCTTTTTTTAAAGCCTGCTCCAATACGATAGGGGAAAGCAGCCGAAAGTCTGCGGGGGTACTTACAGGACTATAATACAATCCATATTCAAAACAGATTTTACAGTCTGTCACTTTCCATCCATACAGCCCCTGCTCGCAGCCATAAAGAACCCCCTCCATAACCGCATTTTGGAACGATTGGTTTAAATATCCAAGTGAAACTCTGCTTTCATACTGCACTCCACTTCCAATAGGGAGCGGCTCTATGGACAACCCGACAGAAGCCCAGAAAGGATTTGGCGGGACTTCTATGTGGATGGTATATTCTGCTTTTCTAAGCGGTCTTTCCATATATATAACAGTAGGCTCTTTTATTTCTGCCTCCACATGATATTTTTCCTCAAGGATGGCACAAATGACTTCCATCTGCACTTTCCCCAAAAAAGAAAGTATAATCTCATGCGTTGTAGTATCCACATAATATTTTAAAAGAGGGTCGCCATCTGAAATTTCTGTAAGTGCCCCAAGCAATATTTCCCGCTGTTCAGATTTCTTTGCTGCAATCGTTGTTTGGAGCATAGGGAGAGGATTTTCAATAAATGTTCTCTGCGGCAACAGCATTTCGTTCCCCAAAATACTGTTTAGCTGCAAAACATCATTTGGTAAAATTACAATATCACCAGAGCAGGCTGTATCGGATGAACATAATTCACCGTTTGTCGGAACACACATCTCTGTGATTTTTATTTTCTCTTTTTCAGATATTTTAATAACATCCCTCAAATGCAATGTTCCGCTATATATACGCACATAAACAAAACGCCGCCTTTTCTCTGAATATTCAATCTTAAAAACCTGCCCGCATAGTTCAGATTGACCTTCAGGCGTTGATGAATAAAACTTACTGGCAATCACTTCTATAAGCTGCCGAATCCCCAGATTGTTTTTAGCGCTTCCGTGATAAACGGGAAATAACGTTCCGTTTTGGAATCTCCTGTTTTCTTCCTGTTCCAGTTCTGACATTTTAAACGGTTTCCCTGACATATATTTCTCTAATAGTTCATCGTTTCCCATAATTACCGCATCCCACTGTTCCATATCGTCATTGTCCGTTACATTTATATGAGGATGCTGCCCAACCTTTTGCTTCACTATAATTTCCGAAGAAAGCTTTGCTTTCATTTCTTGATATACCATTGGCAAATCAATCCCCTCTTGGTCAATTTTATTGATGAAAAAAATTGTCGGAATCTTCATTGTCTGTAGTGCATGAAACAGTATACGGGTCTGTGCCTGTATGCCATCCTTTGCAGAAACTAATAATACTGCTCCGTCTAATACGGATAAAGAACGGTATACTTCCGCCAAAAAATCCATATGGCCTGGCGTATCTATAATGTTGACTTTTACATCCTCCCACTGAAAAGATGTCACTGCTGTCTGGATAGTGATTCCCCTTTGACGCTCCAAATTCATTGTATCTGTCCTTGTTGTGCCTTCATCTACGCTCCCTAGTTCTGCAATTGCACCACTGGTATACAATAAACTTTCCGTTAATGTTGTCTTTCCTGCGTCAACGTGAGCCAGAATGCCTAAGTTAATTATTTTCATGTGATTTTCCTCCTATCAACACCCAAAAAAGGGCATAAAAATACCCAGTGATAAATACTCCTATCACTGGGTAAATAACTCCAATAGCCCCAAAACACTTATATGTTTTCGGGCATATAAAATTACATGATAAAAGTATTCTTAAACTGGGTACAAAAAACTAAGCCCCATATTAAAAGTGAAACGGGACTGCTACTTTTTGTTCCCACTATCAAATTGACAGTTTATTTAAGAATACCTTGCCGCATATTTATTAACTCCTTGTATAATACTGAATCTAATTATATTCCTTAACCCTTTATTTGTCAAGCTGACAAACTAAATATCCGAAATGCAACGATCAACGCAGCGAGGACACGGAGCAGGAAGCACAAAAGAGAAATATCCCTTGAATACCTCACAGACGAAAAGCACTACCCTTTAGGCACGACAGATGAATATTTCCAAGCCCCGGAGCCGGACGAGGAATACATACTTACCCTTTGCGGCGATACGGTCATTTTCAGCAGCGGTTTACTTGCGGAAGCCCTGTCACGGCTGGACGAACGGGAGCGGGAAATGATTTACCTGTCCTTTTTCAAGCGTATTCCACAGCACGAAATTGGCAGACAGTACGGGCGCAGCCGCAGCACAGCGGGCTACCATATCCGAAAAGCCCTACGGCAGCTCCAAGCGGAAATGGAGGGAATGGCATATGAGAAATAATAGGCTTCTCCCCTATGAAACAATCGTCCAAGCCGCCAGCGGGGAGCCGGAAGCGGTGGGAACTGTATTGCAGTATTACCGCCGCCGCATACAATGTGCCGCCCGTGTGAATGGACGGGTAGACCAAGATACAGAGGACTACATCACCCAGACGCTTCTCACAGCTATTTTCAAGTTCCGCTTTGGGAGATAGCCCTACCGCCTACAACTGAATAACCGCCGCTTCGCCGGCAACCAGAAAGCAGTAAATCTATTCAACAGATTTGCTGCTTTTTTTCGTTCCTGTTTGGCATTTTTGAAAATCCCCAGTATGAAAAAACAAAAGGGAAAATAGCCGCCGCAGTTGGCAAAATCCCTTACTTATCCGTAGAGGGTATCAAAGAAAAAAATACTGCCATTGTCCGCCTATTCCGGCTTGCGTGGTGTTGTAGGGAATAGAGGGGAAATTCTAAAAATCTCCGTCCATTTTGCTTTGCGTGGTGTTGTAGGTAGTGAAAGGAAAATTTTCAAGATAAGCCGGAATAGCGGGTAGCAAAGCCCTTTTGAAACGTTTTGTTAGCGGAAAGGACGGGAGCCGGGGAACGCCGGAGTTTTTCAGAGCAAGATTCTACCGAGGTGCCAAAATTCGCTCTCCGCTTATTTTTGCCCCTGCGGGAATCTTGTTGGGGAGTGCCTTCCCCAAACCCTGCTATGCGCCCTGTCGGGCGAGAAAGGAGGTCACAGACCATGCGAAAGAAATACAATACGCCCCACCGCCGTCATGTGGTAAAGACCCGCATGACCGATGAAGAATACGCCGACTTCACCGGGCGGCTGGCGGCTTATGAAATCAGCCAGTCCGAGTTTATCCGGCAAGCCATACGGAAAGCGACCATACGCCCCATTGTCACCGTTTCCCCGGTCAATGACGGGCTGCTTGCCGCCCTCTCCAAGCTCACGGCAGAGTACGGGAAAATCGGCGGCAACTTAAACCAGATTGCCCGGAGCCTGAACGAATACGGAAGCCCCTACCGGGGGCTGGAAAAGGAAGTGCGGGGAGCCGCCGCCGACCTTGCCGCCTTGAAGTTTGAAGTCTTGCAGAAAGTAGGTGAAGCCGTTGGCGATACTCAAACATATCAGCTCTAAAAATGCCAACTACGGGGACGCTGAAAAATACCTCACATTCGAGCATGACGAGTTTACCATGAAGCCCACCCTTGACGCAGACGGGCGGCTCATACCGAGGGTAGACTACCGCATATCCTCTCTGAATTGTGGCGGGGAGGATTTTGCCGTTGCCTGTATGCGCTCCAATCTCCGCTACGGCAAGAACCAGAAACGGGAGGACGTAAAGAGCCACCACTACATCATCAGCTTTGACCCACGGGACGGCCCGGACAACGGCTTGACCGTTGATCGGGCGCAGGAGCTGGGCGAGAAGTTCTGCGCCGAGCATTTCCCCGGACACCAGGCCCTTGTCTGCACCCACCCGGACGGACACAGCCACACCGAAAATATCCATGTGCATATCGTCATTAACAGTCTGCGGATTGCGGAGGTTCCCATGCTGCCCCACATGGACAGGCCAGCGGACAGGAAAGCAGGCTGCAAGCACCGCTGTACGGACGCAGCTATGAACTATCTGAAAGCCGAAGTCATGGAGATGTGCCACAGCGAGGGGCTTTACCAGATAGACCTTTTGAACGGCAGCAAAGAACGCATTACCGAGCGTGAGTATTGGGCGCAGAAGAAAGGACAGGCTGCCCTTGACAGAGCCAACGCCCCTATTGCTGCGGACGGTATCGCGCCCCGGCAGACCAAGTTTGAAACGGATAAGGCGAAGCTGCGCCGGACTATCCGGGAAGCCCTTGCCGCTGCTTCCGGCTTTGATGAGTTTGCCGCCCTGCTTCTCCGGCATGGTGTGACCGTCAAGGAGAGCCGGGGGCGGCTAAGTTACCTCACGCCGGACAGGACGAAGCCAATTACCGCCCGGAAGCTGGGGGACGATTTTGACCGGGCTGCTGTCCTCTCCGTTTTGGAGCAGAACGCCGCCAGAGCCGCCGAAAAACCCGCAGCCATAGCGGAATACCCCGGCAGTATCAAAGACCGCTTACGGACGAAAAAAGAAGCGAAAAACGCCCCGAACAATGACGCTGTACAGCGCATGGTAGACATAGCCGCCAAGCGAGCCGAGGGGAAAGGACGGGGCTATGAGAAGTGGGCGACCATGCACAACCTCAAACAGATGTCGGCTACCCTCATGCTCTACCAGCAGTATGGCTTTTCTTCCCCGGACGAGCTGGACGCTGCCATTTCCGCAGCCAACACCGCCACGCAGGAGAGCCTTGCCGGACTGAAAGGGCTGGAAGCCGCTATCCGGGAGAAAAAGGAATTGCAGCGCAACCTTTTGGGCTATATCGGCACGAAGCCCGCCCGTGACGGTCTGAAAGCGCAGAAATCGGAGAAAGCCCGGAGAGCCTACCGGGAACAGCACGAAAGCGATTTTATCATAGCGGACACAGCCGCCCGTTATTTCCGGGAGCATGGAATAACCAAGCTGCCAGCCAGCAAAGCCCTGCAAAGGGAGATTGAGCAGCTTACCGTCCAGAAGAACGCCGGATATAACGACTACCGGGAGAAACGCCAGCGGGCGCAGGAGCTTCAGACAGTCAGACGCAATATCGACCAGATTTTAAGGGGCGCACCGAGCCAGCAGAAAAAGCGTGAACAGGAGCGTTAAAGACCGCCCCGAAATGATACCGAAACCCTACAAAAATACAGGTATGATATGAACCCTTACCGCAATACTCCCCGACTTCCAAACGGGGCTTACAGGGCAGAAAAAGCCCGAAAATGATACCGAGAACATACAGAAAATGCCCCCTATCCCGCTACACCGATAGGAACGGCAGAAAGGAGCTTACCATTGCCGAGAATGAGCAAGAAGCGGCGGCTGGAATGGTCTTTCTTCCTCAACCACCGCAACCGTATCACTTACAACGACCTATGCCGGGGCTGCACCCGTGACTGCAAACAGAGCTTCCGGGCGGTTATCATACTATGCCCTCGCTATTATTCCAAACGCTGGAAAAAGGAGGACGCAGCCTATGGCAGATAACCGCAAATATTACTACCTCAAGCTGAAAGAGAGCTATTTTGACGATGATGCAATCGTTCTGCTGGAAAGTATGCAGGACGGCGTTATCTATTCCAACATTCTCTTGAAGCTGTACTTGAAATCGCTGAAAAACGGCGGGAAATTGCAGCTTGACGAGAATATCCCCTACACCGCCCAGATGATTGCGACCATTACCCGCCAGCAGGTAGGTACCGTAGAGAGAGCTTTGAAAATCTTTATGAAGCTGGGGCTTGTGGAGCCTTTGCCAAGCGGCGCACTCTACATGAGCAACATTGAGCTTTTAATCGGCCAGTCCTCTACCGAGGGGGAGCGCAAGCGCAGGGCGCGGCTGGCTTTGCAGGAACAAAAAGCCCTGCCGCAGACAGGGGCGGACAAATGTCCACCATATCGAGCGGACATTTGTCCACCAGAGATAGAGATAGAGAAAGAGATAGATATAGAAATAGAAAAAGAGAGAGAGTTAGAAACGGGACACCCCGCCCCCGCCGCCTATGGCAGATACCACAATGTCATTCTTTCCGATACGGAGCTTGACGGGCTGAAAACAGAGCTTCCCGGCAAGTGGGAGTATTACATTGACCGCCTATCCTGCCATATCGCTTCCAGCGGGAGGAAATACAAGAGCCATGCAGCCACGATTTTCAAGTGGGCGCAGGAGGACGCAGCCAAGAAAGCCCCGAAAAAGGGCATACCCGATTATACCTGTAAGGAGGGCGAGAGCTTATGACGAATGGATTTGATGAAATGATTTTGAATATGACCGACACCACGCCGGAGCCGGAGGACTACACCGGCGAGGACGGGCTTTTATACTGCGGGAAGTGCCACAAGCCCAAAGAGGGCTATTTCCCCAAAGAAACCGCCGCATGGCTGGGGCGTGACCGCCACCCGGCAGAATGTGACTGCCAGCGGGCAGAGCGTGAGGAACGGGAAGCCGCAGAGAAACAGCGCAGTCACCTTGAAACTGTCGAGCGGTTGAAGCGGCGGGGCTTTACAGACCCGGCTATGCAGGGCTGGACGTTTGAGAACGACAACGGCAAGTGCCCGCAAATGGAACACGCCCATTTCTATGTGGAGAACTGGGAAACCATGAAAGAGCGCAACATTGGCTATCTGCTATGGGGCGGCGTTGGCACAGGCAAGAGCTATTTTGCGGGCTGTATCGCAAATGCCCTTATGGAGCGTGAAATCCCCGTGTGCATGACAAACTTTGCATTGATATTGGGTGACCTTGCCGCCAGCTTTGAGGGCAGGAATGAATATATCTCCCGACTTTGCAGCTTCCCGCTGCTTATCCTTGACGATTTTGGAATGGAACGGGGAACGGAATACGGCTTAGAGCAGGTCTACAACGTGATTGACAGCCGTTACCGCAGCGGCAGGCCGCTGATCGTCACGACTAATCTCACGCTGGAGGACTTGCAGCACCCGGAGGACACCGCCCACGCCCGCATTTATGACCGTCTGATTGAAATGTGTTCTCCTGTCCGCTTTACCGGGAGCAACTTCCGAAAAGCCACGGCGCAGGAGAAAATGGGACAACTGAAAAAGCTGATGAACAGAAAGGAGAGCCGCCTATGACCAACACCCCAAAGAATGACCGCAGCACCCGCCGCCCGGATTGCGTGACGGAAATCCGCATAGGTAATTCTGTCCTTGTCGTTTCCGGCTATTTCAAGCAGGACACCACCGCCACCGCCGCCGATAAAATGCTGAAAGTGCTGGAAGCGGAAGCTGCTACACAAAAATCGGCAATTTGACGGGACGTAAAGAAGCAGAAAGGACTGTACAGCCAGCCCCGGCGTGTGGTATGATAGTCATACGGAATAGTGGGGCTGGCTGTCGGAAATGGAGGACACTATGTTAAGACAGACCACCCGAAACCTTATTACCGCCCTTTATCCGAGATTATCCCACGAGGACGAGCTGCAAGGTGAGAGCAATTCTATTTCAAACCAGAAGCGTATTCTTGAAACCTATGCGAAGCAGAACGGCTTTTCCAATCTGCAATGGTACACAGATGACGGTTATTCTGGGGCGAACTTCCAAAGACCCGGTTTTCAAGCCATGCTTGCGGACATTGAAGCCGGAAAAGTCGGCACCGTTATCGTCAAGGATATGTCACGGTTAGGGCGAAACTATCTGCAAGTGGGAATGTATACGGAAATGATTTTCCCACAGAAAGGCGTCCGCTTTATCGCTATCAATGACGGAGTGGACAGCGCACAGGGCGACAATGATTTTGCCCCTCTGCGGAACATTTTTAACGAATGGCTGGTGAGAGATACGAGCAAGAAAATCAAAGCAGTAAAACGGTCTAAGGGTATGAGCGGGAAGCCCGTCACGAGCAAACCCGTATACGGCTACTTTATGGACGAGGACGAAAATTTTATCATTGACGGGGAAGCCGCCCCTGTTGTGCGGCAGATTTACAGCTTGTGCCTTGCCGGGAACGGGCCGACCAAGATAGCCCGTATGCTCACAGAGCAGGAGATCCCCACGCCGGGAACGCTGGAATACCGTCGGACGGGAAGCACCCGCCGCTACCACCCCGGCTATGAGTGCAAGTGGGCGACCAATACCGTGGTACATATCCTTGAAAACAGGGAGTACACGGGCTGTCTGGTAAACTTCAAGACGGAGAAGCCGTCCTACAAGACCAAGCACAGCGTAGAGAACCCCATTGAGAAACAGGCGATTTTCGAGAACCACCATGAGCCTATCATTGACACCCAGATGTGGGAGCGTGTGCAGGAGTTACGCAAGCAGCGCAAACGCCCGAACCGCTATGATGAAGTGGGCTTATTCTCCGGCATACTCTTTTGTGCCGACTGCGGCAGCGTCCTTTACCAGCAGCGTTACCAGAACGCCACCCGCAAGCAGGATTGTTATATCTGCGGGAGCTACAAGAAGCGTACCCGTGACTGTACGGCGCACTTTATCCGCACCGACCTGTTGACCGCCGGAGTGACCGACAATCTGCGGAAAGTCACCAGCTATGCAGCGAAGCACGAAGCCCGGTTTATGAAGCTGCTGATCGAGCAGAACGAGGACGGGGGCAAGCGCAGGAACGCCGCAAGGAAAAAGGAGCTGGAAGCCGCCGAGAAGCGTATCAGCGAGTTATCCGCTATCTTCAAGCGGCTGTATGAGGACAGCGTGACCGGGCGCATTTCAGACGAGCGTTTCACGGAGCTGTCGGCAGACTATGAAGCCGAGCAGAAAGAACTGAAAGAGAGAGCCGCCGCTATCCGGGCAGAGCTTTCCAAAGCGCAGGAAGCCACGGTAAACGCAGAAAAGTTTATGAATGTTGTCCGCAAGTACACCAGCTTTGAAGAACTTACCCCTACCCTTTTGCGTGAGTTTGTGGAGAAAATCGTTGTGCATGAGTGCAGCTATGACGAGAACGGCACACGCAGACAGGACATTGATATTTATTACTCTTTCGTTGGCAAGGTAGACCTGCCCGAATGACCGCCCGACCTATCCGGCGCAATGCGCAAACGCCGGATAGGAACGGCAAAATTTTTTACACTTCTACTACTTCTTTATCACACATCAGCAAAGTCGCAGGGCATGAAACAGTTGATGGCGGGCGGCGGCGTTGCCCTTATCGGCCTTACCCTTGTCCCGCTGCTCTCCGGCCTGTTTGGATAATGCCACAAACTAACACTACCCGCCGCGCTCTCCCGCTTCACGCGGGAGGGCGCGGGAAAGGAGGGATTAGCTTTTGATATGGCAGATGATTGAAGATTGGTTTCGCGGCATTTTGACAGACGGAATACTCTCTAATCTCTCCGGGCTGTTCGACAGCGTAAATACAGAGGTTGGAGAAATCGCAACGCAAGTCGGCACAACCCCCGCCGGGTGGAACGCGGGCATATTCAATATGATACGCAGCCTATCGGAAAACGTCATTGTGCCGATTGCGGGCGTTATCATTACCTTTAGGTCAGTTTACAAGGAACTACACGCAGACCGTGAAACGGGCTGCTCACAACAAACGGCGCTATGCTCCCGGCTGGGTGCATAGCACCTGT
>NZ_JBQHWS010000125.1:0-9897 GCF_052063845.1 Blautia sp. HCP3S3_D9 | reverse complement strand
GTACTGTTACAGGCAGCTATATCCTTCTGTACCGGGCAGTCTATAATCTGGTTGAAAATGCGATCAAATATAACCGGCCTTCCGGTTCCGTTACTGTAAACATTCATTCTGCAGAATCTGCAGTCCTGAAGGTAACTGACACAGGCATCGGTATCTCCCTTGAAAATCAGGAAAAAATCTTTGATCCCTTCTACCGTGTGGACAAATCCCGCAGCCGCGCCATGGGCGGTGCAGGTCTGGGGCTTGCTCTTGTAAGCGAGATTGCCAGACAGCACAACGGCCAGGTAAAAGTAACCCAGAGCAGCGAAAAAGGCAGTACCATTGCCCTGATACTGCCTAAATCAACTGACTATTAATTTTTTCTCTTATTTATTTTTTTCCAGAATCTGAATCAGTTTCTGTGTATCTTCCATAGTAGTAGCCCAGCTTGTGGCAAAGCGGATCACAGAGTGTGTCTCATCATACTTCTCCCAGAATCCGAACTCCACATCCTGGGCTATTTTTTTCATTACCTCATTGGACACAATACAGAAGATCTGATTGGTGGGAGTATCCAGAGAAAGCTGATATCCATACTTCTTCAGTGCATCCTTGATCTGCTCTGCAGCTTCCATTGCAGGTTTGCCGATCCGCAGGTACAGCCCGTCCGTAAACAGCTCACCAAACTGGATTCCTGCAATCCGTCCCTTGGCAAGCAATGCTCCATGCTGCTTGATGATCGTAAAGAAATGAGGAATCCGTTCTTTCTGCGGTATAACCACTGCTTCTCCAAACAATGCTCCGCATTTGGTTCCTCCAATGTAAAATACATCGCTAAGTTCTGCCAGATCAGTGAGAGTCACATCATTCTCCGGGCTTGCCAGTGCATAGGCAAGGCGGGCGCCATCCACATAAAGGGGAAGATGATTTTCCCGGCAGACTTTGCTGAGAGCTGCTAATTCTTCTCTGGAATACAGGGTACCATATTCTGTTGGCTGGGAAATATATACCATCCCGGGCATTACCATATGCTCATAATTGGCATCATCATAGAAATCCTTCACCAGCTTCTCAATCTGCTGTGCAGAGATTTTTCCATCTTTCTGCGGTACTGTCAGAACCTTATGTCCACCAAATTCAATAGCGCCAGATTCATGGGTTGCAATATGACCTGTATCCGCAGCCACAACTCCCTGATAGGATTTCAAAAGTGCATCGATTACTGTGGCATTGGTCTGTGTTCCACCAACCAGCAGAAATACATCTGCCTCCGGTGCATTGCAGGCTTTTCTGATCTTTTCTTTCGCATCTTCTGTGTATGGATCCTGACCATAGCCCACTGTTTTCTCCAGGTTCGTCTCCATCAGCTTTTTCATGATCGCAGGATGTGCACCCTCCATGTAGTCACTGGCGAAATATAAACGTGATTCTGTATTTTCCATTTTTATCGTTATGTCCTTTCACTGCACTATTTGCGCATTTGACTTTTTTATTCATAGCTTCTGTTCTGTACCGGAACGCTATTCATTCTGTTACTCTATTTTTCTTAGCATTTCTCCCATCTGCTCTTCTGACTTTCACAGATGGAGTTCCACTGACAATTCCCACAGATTTCTTTCCTCTTTCCTGATGCCAGGATTTTCTTTTGAACAACATCTGTAAAATCATCAAATTCCATAATCTGTCCATTCTCCAGGCCGCATAGTTCCAGCACTGCATTGTCATATGCTTCTACAAGTGAAAAGGAAGAACAGCATCCTTTTTCATTATTCGGACAGGCAGAACAGATCTCGTCTGTATCTGCATGAAGCTGTATCTTTGCTCCCTTCTGGAAAATATCCAGCATTTCCTGCATATGTGCGGAAAACCCATTACTGTATCCCTCACCCTTGAAATATGCAAGGCACATTCCATGGTGAGGGCGTAGTGGAATATTTTTTATAAAAGACATCTTTGTGCACCCTTCTCCTTAATTTTTTAACATATTGGATACTTTAACACAAAGCGTTTTTATTGACAACTTTTTTTATTTTATAGTTTACAATCCAATAATTCTATATACTGATCGGATTTCATCAGACTTACTGGATAAAATCAGAAAATCCTTTTTTACTTTTTCTTCATTTACCAGCCTTAGCTACCCTCATATTATAAAGAAAGGTACCCAATGATGCCAGAATAATCAGCACATATCCTGTAAAGCTGTACGTATCCGGAATCTCTCCAAACAAGATAAATCCCAGCATCGTAGCAAAAATAATCTGCGAGTAATCAAAGATGGAAATCTTCCCTGCAGGTGCATAGGTGTATGCAGCCGTAATCGTAAACTGTCCGCCCGCTGCGAATAATCCTGCCATCAGCAATGTCACAAGCTGCTTCATACTCATGGGTGTGAAATGGAACAACATCCAGGGTACAACCGACAAGCAGGAGAAAAATGAAAAATAAAACACGATAACTGGTCCCTTCACTCCGTGAGTTCCCAGTACACGCACCATCGTATACGCAATTCCTGCTCCCAGTCCACCGCAGACTCCGATCAGTGCCGGAACAAGTGCCGCATTCTGAAATCCCGGTTTCACTACAAATAAACATCCGATAAACGCCAGCGCAACACACGCTGCCTGTGCCGGTCTGATCTTTTCCTTTAACAAAAGGAATGAAAAAATAATCGCAAAAAACGGAGATAACTTATTCAGGATCGATGCATCTGCCACCAACAGATGGTCAATGGCATAAAAGTTACACAGAATCCCCAGTGTCCCGCACACACAACGCAGGATCAGCGGTCCCCAGTATTTCTTATCCACCTTCGGCACTGTACGATTCTTACGGAGAATTATCGCTGCAAACACCGCCGCCACCAGATTCCGGAAGAAACTCTTCTCCACAGACGGCAGATCACCTGCCAGACGCACACTCACATTCATACAAGCAAAGAAAAACGCCGACAGGATGATCATTATCATACCCTTTATGTAATTTTCCTGTTTCATCAGATTTAACCTGCCTTTCTGTCCATGCAGACAGCTTCTTTTTCATAATATGCTGTCTGTCATCTACCTGTTAATCATAGCACGGACAATCGTTTTAGTACAAATAGATTTTTTATTCCAGCAACACTCTAAAAGGGGTTGCTGACCTGATTTTACATCCCATTGACTTTTCCAGATGCTTGTGTTACTCTAACACAAGAAAAATCTGCATATAGATGATAACAACGGGAGCCTGTGAGACAGGCTGAGAGGAAGATTGATCTTCGACCGCACCTGATATGGATAATGCCAGCGTAGGGACTGTATTTGTATATTAAAATCTGCCAGTGTGTTATTCCGGCAGATTTTTTTTTGCAGGATTTTATCTGTTTCCTGCACAACTGATAATGTCTGCTTCGGCAGACCAAATCTTCATTTCAAGGAGGTTCATTATTATGAACACAGACAGATCAAAAACACTCAGAATGGTCATGCTCGCCATGATGGTTGCCATCGGCGTTGTCATCTCACCTATTCTGAGAATCGAGGGTATGTGCCCTACTGCACACCTGATAAACATCGTCTGTTCCGTACTTCTGGGACCGTGGTATTCACTTCTTTGTGCCACTCTCATCGGAATCATCCGCATGATGTTTATGGGTATCCCGCCACTTGCACTGACAGGTGCCGTATTCGGCGCATTTTTATCAGGCGTTTTCTACCGCGCTTCTCATGGAAAGATTATCTGCGCAGTGATCGGTGAAATCTTCGGAACCGGTATCATCGGCTCTCTGGTTTCCTATCCTGTAATGGCATTTCTTATGGGCAGAAGCGGACTGAACGCATTTTTCTATACACCAATGTTTCTGGCAGCAACCTGCATGGGCGGCACCATTGCCTATTTCTTCCTGAAAGCATTAAGTCACGCAGGAATGCTTGCCAAATTTCAACAAAGCCTTGGAGCAAAAGTATATGATCGTAAATCAGACAAATCCCAGACAATTAACCAGAGCAGCACAGCCGCTGATTCATTGCATCACTAATCCGATTTCTATTCATGACTGTGCGAATATTATTCTGGCGGCCGGAGGCCGCCCGATCATGGCAGAACATCCGGCAGAAGTAGCTGAAATCACCAGAAGCTCTCATGCACTGGCACTGAATCTTGGAAATATCACCGATGCGCGTATGAAATCCATGCCGGAATCTCTGAAAACTGCTGCCAGTCTCCATATCCCTGTTATGCTTGATCTGGTAGGAACCGCCTGCAGCAATCTGCGTTACGAATTCGCGCAAAATCTTATGAACATCCACATGCCCGAACTCCTTAAAGGAAATATGTCTGAACTTCTTGCCATGTCCGGACAGACCTCACATGCAATCGGAATTGACGCAGGCGTACAGGATGTACTTACAGATGCCAATCGTTCCCATCTGAAAGAACTTTTCCAGGAAAAAGCTTCCCGGTGGAATACCACACTTCTTATCACAGGCAAGGAAGATATGATCGTCTCTGCCAATAAGTGTGAATTTATTACAAACGGCACTCCTGCCATGTCACAGATTACAGGAACCGGATGTATGCTTGGAATGATCTGTGCCACCTATCTGGCAGTTACAGACCCATTTACAGCTGCCGTCTCAGCAGCCAGAGAATTTGGCACAGCAGGAGAAAGAGCAGAGAAAAACAGCTCCGGCCCCGGAAGCTTCCAGACAGAGCTGTTCGATCAATTTTACAATCTTTTATAATCTACAGTTTATCAATAATTTTTTACAAAAAAGTTCCCGTCAGACAATATGGATAAATTTCTTCCATATCATCTGCGGGAACTTTTTATACTATTTCCGCACTGCGCATCTTTCCCAGTTCTCGTCTCGCAAACACAATTGCCAACACAAATGCCGCCGCATCTGCAATCGGTCCTGCATACATCACTCCATCAATTCCCATAAACAATGGGAAGATAATAATCAATGGCAGAAGAAAAATCACCTGTCGTGTCAGAGACATTACAATACCCAGCTTCGCCATACCGATAGAGGTAAAGAAACCGGAAGACACCGGCTGGATCCCATTTGCAAAAGTCATAAACATAAATATTTTCAGATAGTGTTCTGCAAACTGGAAATACAGATTACTTCCTGTTCCGAAGATACCCACGATCTGGTGTGGAAATATCTGGAAACAGAAAAAGAATATCGTTGCAATTACTGTACAGGCAGTTACAGAATAACGGTATGCCTGTCTTACTCTGTCATATTTCTTTGCTCCGTAGTTAAATCCCCAGATTGGCTGACTGCCCTGAGAAATACCAATACAGATTGCCATAAACACCATATTGACTTTGGAGATAACACCTACACAGGCAATGGGAATATCACTTCCATATACGGAATTTGCTCCGTAATAACGCAGAATATTATTCAATACGATCTGCACGATTGCCATTGCAATCTGATTAATACAGGAAGCAAGTCCCAGAGAAATAATTGCCCCCAGATATGACAGTTTCGGTTTCAGCATCTCACCGGACAGATACATTTTTCGGAACTTACAAAAATACACAATTACCAGAACTCCGGAAGCAACCTGTCCGATCACTGTTGCCCATGCAGCACCTTTAATCCCCCATCCAAATCCAAAAATAAACAGCGGATCCAGAATAGTATTAATAATCGCACCTATCATAATGCAGACCATAGAATAAGTCGGACTTCTGTCTGCTCTGACCACATGATTCCCGCCGACAGACAAAATATAAAATGGAAGTCCAAATGCAGTAATACCTGTATAATCAACAGCATAAGGCATAACATCTGCAGTTGCCCCGAACAATGTCAGAAGTGGTTTCAGGAACATCAGTACAATCACAGCGAGTATCAGACCACTGATTGCCAGTGACGACAACGCAGTACCTGCAATCCCGCTGGCTTTCTTCTCCTGTCCTGCCCCCATTTCCAGATTATAATTTGATGCACCGCCAATTCCCAAAAGCAATGCCAGCGCAGTTGCGACCGTTGTAACAGGAAACGCCACATTTGTAGCTGCATTTCCCAGCATCCCCACACCCTGTCCAATAAAAATCTGATCCACGATATTGTACATCGCACTGACCAGCATACTGATGATCGCAGGAATCGCAAACTTCGCGATCAATCCACCTACCGGTGCTATACCAAGCGGATTCTGTGCCTGCGAATTTATCTCCTGCGTACTTTGATTATCTTTTTCCAAGTAAACTCCATCCTCTCTCTACATATTCGATATAATTTCTGTCACTGCTATTTTGTAATAAAACACTTTTCAGGATAATCTCTATTATTTCCCTGCCCCACTATACCGTATCATTTACTTTAACATTTATTCTCTTTCCCTGCAACGTAAAAAGCATACCGACTCTTTCTGAATTTTTCAAAAGTTTACATACTTTTTGTCCTTTTTCTATCCGGTATCTCCTTGGAATCATTCCATATCGCTTCTTAAACTGCCGGAAAAAATAACTCTGGTTTTCATAACCGACACCCAGAGAAATTTCTTCAATAGACAAATCTGTCTGCCTCAACTGTCGCTTTTCATGGCTTTAGAATAACAAAAATAAGGACAGTTTTTCAGATTCTTATTAGACTGAAAAACTGTCCTTATTTTCTATTTATATCTCTACACCGAACAACTGCTCTGCAGTTTCGGTTAAAACCGCGTAGGTTTATTCACATACTTTGCCTTATACTTAGAATAAACAATCGTCTGGTCCTTATACAGTCCATAATATCCGGAAGCCGCATAACTGATAGAAACTGCGATCAGATAAAAGGAAACTCCCTTAAATCCAAACATCTCAAATGCAATGAGAATTGATGTAATCGGGCAATTTGTCACGCCACAGAATACAGCTGCCATTCCGCATGCTGCACAGATAGACGGGGAAAGTCCAAGCCAGTTTCCCATCACACATCCAAATGTCGCACCAATACAAAACGATGGCACAATCTCACCGCCGCGGAATCCGGCGCGCATGGTCAATGCTGTCAGCACCAGTTTCCAAAAGAAATCCAGTGGTCTTACCTGTCCTGTTTCTACTGCTTTCTCAATCAGTTCCGCACCGGCCCCCATATAATCTGTAGTTCCCAACAGCAGCGTAATTCCAATCACCAGACATGCTCCCACAACCACACGAACATACGGATTCTTAAAATATCTTCCATACGCTCCTGCCACTCCATTCAGCACCATGCAGAACACAATACTGATCACAGCACATCCAACAGCAACAACTCCCATCTTCAGTCCCGTTTCAATGGTCAGTTCCGGAATATCCACCACATGAAAAGCCTCTGGCGTAACTCCCATACCAGCCGCAAATCCAGATGCGATCAATGATGCGATCATACACGGCATCAGCGCCGTATAATACATAACACCAACGCTCACAACTTCCAATGCAAACACAGCCGCTGCCATCGGAGTTCCAAACAGCGCAGAGAATGCCGCACTCATACCACACATAACGATCACATGGCGGTCCTCCTCATCCAGATGGATCCACCGTCCAAGCTGATTCGTAATACTTCCGCCAAGCTGAATCGCCGCACCCTCACGTCCTGCAGAACCGCCTGCCAGATGTGTCAGCGCCGTAGAAATAAAGATCAGCGGTGCAGACAGAATCGGTACATCATCCTGCGATCTCACCGTAGAAAGCACCTGATTCGTACCTCCATCTTCCTTGCCAAATTTCTCATACAGAAACACAATGATCAGACCCATTACAGGCAACAGATAAAACATCCATCCATTCTCTTTCCTGTAATTCGTCACACCTTTCAGTGCAAAAGAAAACAGCGTACTCGCTGCTCCCACAATACATCCCACAAGCACCGCCAGCATCAGCCACTTCACAAGATTCGTCACATCCCGCTGAATCTCTCCGCTATAATATTGCAATTTCCCTTTCAGCGGACTTTTCTCTTCCGTGCTTCGTTCCTCCGTGCCATTCTCCTGAACTGCACGCTTTTCCTCTTTCTCCATTTCCCCCGTTACCTTTCCTGAATATTTTTAATATGAACTACTATTTTTATTCTAGCATACATTTTCCATATCTTCCAGAAAGATAAAAAAGAGAAATTAGATACAGAGTAAAACCAAAATACAAGAAATATTTTTACGTAATTCCTATAACGTGTTATACTTAACATACAATGCTGAGTTAAAAAAATCTGGCTCAGCCCGATACCAGGAGGTTTATCATGAAAGCATACGAACGCTTATTATCTTATGTAAAAGTTTTCACACCAAGCAGTGAAGAAACTGGAACTTCTCCATCCACACAGTACCAGTTTAACCTCGCCAGACAGTTGGTGCAGGAATTAAAGGACCTGGGTGTGGAAGATGCCAGCGTAGATGACCATTGCTATGTCTACGGACATATTCCGGCAACTGAGGGATACGAATCCCGCAAAAAACTGGGTTTTATCGCTCACATGGACACAGTATCTGACTTCTGCGATCATCCGGTTACTCCGGTTGTCACTCCGAATTATGACGGCGGAGAACTTACACTTGGAACCAGTGGAAGAGTACTTTCTCCGAAAATGTTCCCGCACCTGTCTTCATTAAAAGGCAGAACCCTCATCACATCCGATGGAACCACAATCCTTGGTGCAGATGACAAGGCAGGTGTTGCAGAGATCATGACAATGATCGAGCACTTAAATAACGGAACAATTGCCCACGGCCCAATCTCTGTTGCTTTTACTCCGGATGAAGAAATCGGAGGAGGCACTGATTATTTTGATGTAAAGAAATTCAATGCAGACTATGCCTATACTCTTGACGGCGATACAGAAGGTGAAATCCAGTATGAGAACTTTAATGCAGGCCGTGCAGTAGTAGAATTTACCGGTGTAAACGTACACCCGGGTTCTTCCAAGAATACAATGGTAAACGCAGCACTTGTTGCCATGGAATTTAACTCCATGCTCCCATCCGCAGATACCCCAAGAGATACTGAAGAATATGAAGGATTTTTCCATCTTGATGCCATGAACGGCAATGTCTCCACTGCTATGTTAGACTATATTATCCGTGACCACGATGCAGCATCTTTTGACTGCAGGATCAAAACCATGGAACACATCACCAAAATCCTCAATGAAAAGTGGGGCAAAGACACTGTAAAGCTTACCATTACAGAACAGTACCGAAACATGAAAGAAGTTATTGATACCTGCATGGAACTGATCAACTGCGCAACTGCAGCCTGCAAAGAATATGGAACACCTGCACTTATCACTCCGATCCGCGGCGGTACAGACGGTGCACGCTTAAGTTTCATGGGCGTCCCATGCCCGAACCTTGGAACCGGCGGACACGCTTTCCATGGTCCTTATGAACATATCACTGTGGAAGGAATGGATATTGCTGTTGAAGTGGGATTAAAGATTATTGAGTTATTCTATAAATAATTTCAGCTGAAAAAGTCCAGCAAAAAAACAAGCCTTTCACTGTCTGGTAAAGTAACAGTGAAGGGCTTATTTTAAATTTTGCAAGCCGATTTTCTCTGAGCCTGACTTAAATTGATATTTGCAATTGAAAGAAAGAACTTACCTGTTTTGAATCAAGCGGATATTCGCAATTGAAGCAGGGAGACTTACTTAATTCGGTTAAACTAATGGTATCATTCCGTATAAGTATTCCCATTTTCATCTGTCCAGGTTCCATCACCATTATCACTGAAACCAGTACCATTATCATCTCTGTAATAGTAGTCTCCATTTGTTGTCTGTGTAACAGTAACTGTATTTCCATCAGAAGAAGTCAATGTATGCTGTTCCAAGGTTGTTCCCAGATAATGAGTTGAATCATTTAAAGCAGGATATGTATTTCCATAATCATCTGTATAACTTTCATTTCCGTTATCAGTATATCCAACACCATCATATCCTCTAT
>NZ_JBQHWS010000124.1:0-10216 GCF_052063845.1 Blautia sp. HCP3S3_D9 | reverse complement strand
GAACTTCAACATAATGATGCCTCCTTTCGTTGTATTCCCTACAAATAGGATAGCACATTTTGTTGAAGTTTCTTTATATTTATTTTATCTAGCACAACAAGTTAATTTAATCCAGCCGCATAAATTCGCGCCGTATGTCTCGGGATTTTGGCATATTCATGTCAAAACACCTCGCGGGATAGTGGCGTGTGAACAGTAACTAAATAATCACTACAACGGATCAACTTCAAAAGAAGACGGGCAGATATGGTGCCACTTCCATATCTGCCCGTCTTCTTTTTTCATTTTCTTTTTCTTTCGCGCCGGTCAAGACTCTTCATACACATATTCCAAATACAAATCTCTTCCGCTGTCCTCCGTTTCTTCTGTAACTGTGTAATTATTTTAACACAAAAAGAACTTCTTATTTCCGTTTTGTGCGAATGGTGAATATACAGCGCGAATGGTATTTCAGATCATAGCCCAAGGGTTGTTATTATAGATAGAATCTTTTATACTTATTTATGAAGTCAGGAGCAAATTCTCTTTTGACCCTGACTTCTATATGATGTGTAAAATGGAGGTGCTATTATGCTGGTGCAGATTCTTTCTGCCATTCATGGTATTACAACTATGCTTTTTGGAATTTACTGTTCTGCTTTCTTTCTTGGAGTAAAGCCTAATCGAAAGAATATTATGACTTTATTTCTGCTATTTAGCGGACAGGGATGCTTATATATAATCGGTTTTCTGTTATTCAGAGAAACACTTGCAAATATGTCCTACCCGCTGATCGTGCATTTCCCACTGATCTTATTTTTGACCTATCATTATAAATATCCACTGATTTCTTCTGCTATCTCTGTTTTTTCTGCCTATCTGTGCTGTCAGATAAGCAATTGGGTCGGATTATTTGCTCTGGCAGTGACAGGGGCCCAGTGGTGTTATTATTTTGTGCGAATCCTGACGACAGTTACAACTTTTGTCATTCTTTTTAAATATGTATTCCGCTCCACGAAAACAATCTTTGCCAAAAATGCCCGGGAACTCTCTATCATTGGTTTCCTTCCTTTTGTTTATTACATTTTTGACTATACCTCCACCAAATTCTCCCATTTGCTCTATTCCGGAAATAAGGCAGTCGTAGAATTCATGGGATTTGCATTTTGTATTGCCTATCTGGTATTTCTCATGGTATATTTTAGAGAATACGAGAACAAACAGGAATTGAAACAATACAGTGATCTTCGCGAAATACAGATTCAATCCATGCAAAAAGAAATCGAGCAGGTAAAGATCAGCAGTCAGAAACTGGCAATCCTCCGGCACGATATGCGTCATCAGTTGAACATCATTCTGACTCAGCTGCAGAACGATCATCCGGATAAAGCACAGGAATATATCCATGAAATCAGTTCTGCATATGACGATACCATTATCGCCAGTTATTCCAGAAATGAGATGCTTAACTCTGTGCTCTCCATTTATCATTCCCGTTTCACAGACAAGGGATTCTCTCTTAACTGCAATGTTTCCACAGGGAAAGATCTCCCTTGTCCTGATCTGGCAATCTGTACGATTCTGTCCAATGCACTGGAGAATTCCATGCATGCACTGGAGAATCTGGAATCCTCTTCAAAATGGGCCAAGCTTACACTTTCCCAAAAAAAGAACCATCTCCTGTTCCAGCTCGAAAATCCCGTAGAAAAGATTCCTGAGTTTGTAGATGGAGTTCCGGTTTCCAACAGAAATGGACATGGGATCGGAGTCAAGAGTATTATTTATTATGTAGATCAGTTAAATGGCCAGTGCCATTTCTCGATCACTGACCATTGTTTTGTCCTGAGAATTATCATCTAATATCTGGCATTCCAAATTTCTGCCAGATATTTAGATGTGCATATATTATAGAAAGGTTTTTGGAAAATTTTATGAAAATCGCAATTTGTGATGATGAAATAGACTTCGGTCAGGAACTACGGACACTTCTGACACGTTGGGCCGTTAATAATGGTCTTTCCCTCACTCTGTATCAATATATGAATGGAGATGATCTGCTGACAGCTCTGCAGACTACTTCCGTGGATCTGATTTTCCTGGACATTATCATGCCTCTGCTAAATGGCATAGACACTGCAAGGGAACTGCGAAATGCAGGGATAACAGTTCCGATCATTTTCCTGACTTATTCCAGAGAATTCGCATTAGAATCCTATGAAGTAAAGGCCCTTAATTATCTTCTGAAACCGATAAACAACCATCGACTCTTCTCTGTCATGGATGAGTTTCTAAATGATTTCGAGGCTTCAGCAGAAACTTTCACCGCACATACTGCAGATGGTTTCTGCAAGATCACCCTCAATGATGTGGATTATCTGGAAGCTCAGAATAAACAGGTTCTGGTTTATCTCTCAGATGGAACCATTTTGAAAATCCGTGAATTATTTTCGAAATGCGAAGGAGTCTTCACACCTGAAAAAGGATTCTTTAAGTGCCACCGTAGTTACATCGTAAACCTGTCGCGTGTGAAGCAGTTCACCCGAAATCTGATCACTACCGGAATTTCCTCTTCTATTCCAATTTCCAGAAACAGTTATTCTGCATTTAAAGATGCTTATTTTGCATACATGTTTGATTCCGCTTCCAATAACTGACTATCAGAAATTTGTCTGCTTAATTATATATCCTTTTACATAACAAATCCCGTGTATCGTCCTTATATCAAAACTAATACCCGGGATTGTTTTTTGTCTTTTTATCGCTCCAGTTCATGTGCCTGTTTATAAATTTCACAGGCAGCATGGTTTACACATCTGTCATATGCACAGTCCATAAACGTGAGAGTTCTTTTGTCCCCCTCTACGGCATATTCACAACAGACTGTAATTCCTCCATTGCATGTTCTGCAGAATCCTGAAATAAACTCTTCTTCTATTTCCATAATGTCCTCCTTATTTTCATCATTAATCATGCATATTTACACCAAACGCCTCGCGGAATAGCAGCGAACAAACAATGGCTAATATGTACAATTTTTTTCGTTTTCATCGTTGTTTTTATTGCAATTTGCAGTAAACAGATTTATAATCAGTATATCATAAAAGCATGCGGAATGCTAATATAATGAAAAAAGGGGGAAAATGTTATGAACAAAGAACTTTACGATGAGGCGGTGCGCTCTAACATTCTGTCAAAGAATCTGATCTCAGAACTGATGGAAAGTATGAATTACGAAAGTATTTCTTTCATCAACTGGACTGTAGATGTCTTAAATATCATCAAAACACGTCTGGAACGTGGAGATAAGATTACAGATGAGGTTTCCAAGATTACTTACGACATGAAATCTTTCCGTAAATTTGTAGAGACCAATTTTTCTTCCTACATCACCAGTCAGGTTTTTGACGCTCCTGACAAAGCAGAGAAAGTATACTTCTCTCTGGAAGAAGCCGAGCATGGTCATTCCTACAACATGGTCATGGCAAGTTCGTCAAAGAACAAAACATATAAATGGATTTCCAGTCTCAGCAAACGTTTCTCATTAGTCGAAATGATTGCGACTGGTATCGTATATCTGAAAGATAACAGAACTGATACCTATCAGCCATTTATTTCCGGAAATGGGAAATACTGCAAATATGACGTTGAAAAGGGTCAGATTGTTGAACTGTAATTAATCATCATTATAGATATGTACATATTTACCATTGAATTCATATCAGAAATTTCATTTTTGGTTTTTCTGTTTCTCAGTATCTCTGAATTAGAATCTACAATAACCAAACTATACATATTCAAAAAATCCCCCGCCGCATCCGGCGAGGGATTTTATTTTAATCCTATTCAGATTAGTTGTTGATAAGTTTGTCTTCGCCATTCCAGCTGTAAAGTTTACGGATTTCTTCGCCAACTTTCTCAGACTGATGCTCAGAAGCTTTCTTTCTCATAGCTTTGAAGTGAACCTGTGCACCTGCATCAGACATATCAAGTAAGAAGTCTTTTGCAAATGTACCATCCTGGATATCAGAAAGAATTTTCTTCATAGCTTTCTTTGTATCTTCTGTGATGATCTTAGGTCCTGTGATGTAATCGCCATATTCAGCAGTGTTGGAGATAGAATATCTCATTCCTGCGAATCCTGACTGATAGATCAGGTCTACGATCAGTTTCATTTCATGAATACATTCAAAGTATGCATTTCTTGGGTCATAACCAGCTTCAACAAGTGTTTCGAAACCAGCCTGCATAAGTGCGCAAACACCACCGCAAAGTACAGCCTGCTCACCAAAGAGGTCTGTCTCTGTCTCTACACGGAATGTAGTTTCAAGAAGACCAGCTCTTGCTCCGCCGATTCCAAGACCATATGCCAGTGCAAGATCCTGAGCTTTTCCTGTGTAATCCTGCTCTACAGCGATAAGACAAGGTGTTCCTTTTCCAGCCTGATACTCACTTCTTACTGTGTGACCAGGTGCTTTAGGAGCGATCATTGTAACATCAACATTCTTTGGTGGTTTGATGCATCCGAAATGGATATTGAAACCATGAGCAAACATTAACATGTTGCCTTCTTCAAGGTTTGGCTCGATGGATTCTTTGTAAAGTTTAGCCTGTAATTCATCATTGATAAGAATCATGATGATATCTGCCTGTTTAGCTGCTTCAGCTGCTGTATATACCTTAAAGCCCTGCTCTTCAGCTCTCTTCCAGGATTTGCTGCCTTCGTAAAGACCGATAATGACATCACATCCGGATTCCTTTAAGTTCAGAGCATGTGCATGTCCCTGGCTTCCGTATCCAATAATTGCAATTTTTTTACCATCCAGTAAGCTTAAATTACAATCTTCCTGATAAAAAATCTTGTTAGCCATTTTATTTTCCTCCTGCTAATCGTAAAAAAAAATTTATCGTTAAGGGATGCTCCCCTAGCAAACTATAATATGTACTGTTTCTGAGATATTTTTCAATTTCCTGCGTTCCGAAAAGCCTTCCGGTCTTTCATCAGAAATAGGTTACATCCTGCGAACCTCTTGATAAACCGGTCATTCCTGTACGTGCAAGTTCGAGAATCTCATAATCGCCCATCAGCTCAAGAAATGCCTCCAGTTTATTGTGGTTGCCTGTCATCTCCAGTATCATGGAATCCACACTTACGTCTGCAACTTTCGCATGGAAAACATCCGCTATGGAAATGAGTCCCTGTCTCTGCTCCGGTTTCGCCGCCACCTTGATCATCATTAATTCATGGCATACGCTGTTGTCCGGCTCCAGGATCTTAATATCTCTTACATCTACAAGCTTGGCAAGCTGATTCGTGATCTGCTCCAGAATCAGTTCATCCCCGCTGCACACAACGGTAATTCTGGAAAAGCGCTCGTCCGCTGTTACACCTCCGGTAATGCTGTCGATGTTATAGCCTCTGCGGCTGAATAATCCAGATACTCTGGTTGTTACACCTGCAGTATTATCTACTAACAGGGATAATACTCTCTTCTGCATGTCCCACCTGCTTTCAACGTGTACATTTTCACCACGTTAATATAATAAATAGCTCGTATGGTTACCATTATATCAATAATCGTGATTTTGTCAATAAATTTTTCACACAAAAACAAATGTCTTTCTGTGACGTTACTGTTCACTCCGTTCCCAGCAACACGCTTCGCGGGATATTACCAGTGAACAGTAACTCTATGATAACTTTTGTAAAAACATCAAATCAACTGCCTATATCAGATATTTATTTCTGAACTCTTCGATCATTTTCGGTTTCAGATAAAATACGGTCTGGAAAAACTTTTCCATAGAACCATAAGTCTTTTTCACTGTTTCAAAAACAGCAGCCAGATACTCCTCTTTTACATTATATATAATTGGAAGCTTCTCGGTCATTTTCTCATCTGCCTCCGGCCAGGTCTGTACAAGTCTCTGCATATATACCAGTTTGGGCTCCATATAACGGTTTGTGCGCAGATAGTCTTCATATATCACATCTTCCTCCACCCCCAGCAGACTGAGCAGAAAAGCAGTCCCGATCCCGGTACGGTCCTTTCCTGTTCCGCAATGCCACAAAACAGCACCTTTTTCCTGCCTGAAAAGAATATCGATAAACCTCGCATACTGTTTCAACACCAGTTGATCCATACATAAATTCCTGTACTGTCTGATCATATATTCTTCTATATCATCCGGAAGTCCTGCAAGCATTTTCACAAACTGTTCTCTGTTGCTGATAACCTGCACATCCTCATCCACAACCGGTACATGGTAGTATTCCACTTCTGCCATAATAGTATCCGGTTTACATTTTCTCTCTTCTGCCGAGCGCAGGTCAATCACCGTCTTCAGATTATATTCTTCTCTGAGTCTGTTCTTATCGCTCTCTGAAATGTGATAAAGTTCCCCGCTTCTCAGAAGCCTCCTCGGCAAGATGTGTCTGTCATCAGCTGTAACGATTGCACCCAGATCTCTGGTATTCGGCAGGCTCTGAAGAGATATCCTGCCACCCTTCGGGAAACCAGTTGCCATATCCGGGTTTAATATCTTAAGAATGCGGATACACTCATGGATCTCTTTTTCTGTCATATCGAATTTGTATCTCTTCTTACGTCTGGTGACAATTACAAGATAATTTACACTCAGCTGTCTGTCATCACCTTCATCCGCTCCCTCTTTCCGCATATATGCCCATACAATATCTTTACATGGAAGATTGTTTATCATCATATGTCTGGTAAAAACCAGAAATCCATCTTCTATCCTTATCTTTCCATACTTCATGATCCACCACTCCACTGTCTGCAATTTTATTACTGTTCACTTTGCTTCGCAATGCGCACAAAACAGCAACCAGTTTTTTTCAGAATAACACAGAAATCAAAATTTGACAATTCCTGTCAAACGTTTATAATCATGGTGTTATTGTGATTAGCAGTCACCTTATGAACCGTACTTTTTGTACAGAAATCATTTTTTTGAAAGGATTTATGAAAATGGAAAATCTTATTTTCTGTCTTAATGCTACAATCCCGATTTTTCTTACCCTGATGCTCGGGCTCTTTTTTCGGAAGATCGGACTCTTTGATGACACCTTTGTAAGCCGTCTGAATAAGTTCGTATTTAATGCAGCTCTGCCTGCGCTTTTGTTTCTGGATATTGCAAAGTCAGATTTCTACAGTGTGTGGAATACGAAATTTGTATTGTTCTGCTTCTTTGTCACACTGATCAGTATCGGAATTTCCACAGGTCTTTCCTATCTGCTGAAACCGCGAAATATCCAGGGCGAATTTATCCAGGCTTCTTACCGGAGTAGCGCTGCGATCCTTGGAATTGCAATTATCCAGAATCTTTACGGAAACGCAGGAATGGCACCGCTTATGATCATCGGAAGTGTACCGCTTTATAATGTGATGGCAGCTATAACACTGTCACTGTTCGCTCCCGGCGGCGGTAAACTTGATACCGCAAAACTCATCCGAACCCTGAAAGGAATCGCCACGAACCCTATTATCCTTGGTATCCTGACAGGTATGGTGTGGTCACTGCTTCATCTGCCAATGCCAGCAATTCTGAATACTGCCGTAGATAATCTCGGAAAAACAGCGACTCCTCTTGGGCTGATGGCCATGGGTGGCGCACTGAAATTCGGCAAGGCATTCGCAAGACCGAAACCACTGATCGCATGTACCTTTCTGAAGCTTGTGGGATATGAAGCTGTATTCCTCCCACTGGCTGTGCTTCTGGGATTTTCCCATGATATGCTGGTTGCGATCATTATCATGCTTGGTTCTGCCACTACTGTAAGCTGTTATATCATGGCCAAAAACATGGATTATGACGGTGATTTTACTTCCGGTGTGGTTATGACTACCACTCTGCTAAGCTCCTTTACCATGACAATCTGGCTCTACATATGCAAAAGCCTGGGACTGATCTGATCCCAGGCTTTTTATGTTTATATTAGCTTCAGATATTCCAGTCCGTTTCTGATTCCATAATGGAACATATCCTGTGTAATATGATCAGCCAGAGCTTTTATTTTCTCCGAACCATTTCCCATGGCAACCTTCACTGCCGCATATTCAAACATGGCGAGATCATTATTGCTGTCTCCAAACACGATCGTATCCTCCCATGGAATATCAAAGAGTCTGCACACTGCCGAGATCCCCACTGCCTTGTTAAAGCCCTTTGGGACAAGTTCAATGGTGGTTCCCGCAATCCCTGAACCACTCTCATGACGGATAATGTCATAATACTCACTCAGTTCCCTGTAGGCAGCTTCTGAATCACAGCCCTTTATCATCTTTGCACTGATCTTATTAATGCGCATACAGTCTTCATTTCCCCTGATGGGACGCCATTTAGATCCTAAAGATTCTGTGATCAGATCCGTATACCAGTTCACATCTGTATTATATTCATCCTTATCATAATACATGAAATCTGCACCTTCCATAACCGGGACCAGACCATATCTGCGCAGGATTTCCACTGATTTTTTTGCAACTTCCGGGGGCATCTCTTTATTAAAAAGACGTTCTCCATCCTTTTCAATGGTAGCCCCGCAGGCACTGATCATACCGGTAAACGGAAGCTCTTCCAGATAACGGGAAACAAAGGCCCTGCTCCTGCCTGTGCAAAGCCATGCGTCATGACCGTTTTCTCTTAATTTCTTCAATGCCTCCTTTGTGCTCTGGGGTACACCCTTTTCCATATCGCAGAGTGTTCCGTCTGCATCAAAAAACACTGCTTTTCTGTTCACTTTCTTATCTCCTGATTTTTATATTTACGTTTATCTTCCAGTGTGCCGACAAGCTATGCAAAAAATACTGTCGCTGCCTTAACCAGGCTCTCTGTATCTTTCGCACCTGTTGTTTCATATACAGAGTGCATGGCAAGCTGTGCCAGACCGATATCCACTGTTTTCACAGGAACCTGGGTATTGGAAATATTTCCCAGCGTGGAACCGCCTGCCATATCTGAACGGTTTACAAAGGTCTGGTACGGCACCTTTGCCCTGTCACAGATATCCTTGAAAATTGCAGCGGACACTCCGTCTGTACAATATTTCTGGTTTGCATTGTACTTGATCACGATTCCTCCGTTCAGCACCGGACGGTTTACCGGATCTGTCTTATCCGTATAGTTTGGATGGAGAGCATGGGCATTATCTGCAGAAATCATAAAACTGTCTGCAAGTGCCATATAATATTCCTCCTGGGTACGTCCCAGTCCCATATTGATCCGCATCAGAGTATCCTTCAGGAAAGCAGAAGCAGCCCCCTGTCTTGTACTGCTTCCCACTTCTTCATTATCCAGCACACAATGTACAGAAATACTTTCTTCACGATTTCCCTGCAGGAATCCTTCCAGAGAAGAAAATGCACACTGCAGGTCATCCAGTCTGGGTGCAGAGACAAATTCCTCATTTACTCCCCACAGAGTACCCGGAGTTCTGTCATAAAGAAACAGATCATGTCCCAGAATATCTTCCGTCTTTACATCTGCGGCCTCAGCCACAGTTTCCATAAATCTGCCCTTTCCTTCCTTATCGCTGAAAAGAGGCAGCATATCCTTCTGCACATTATATTTATATCCGTCATTTACTTCCCTGTTCATATGAATGGCAAGATTAGGAATAACCAGCAAATCTCTGTCCACAGTCACCATCTTCTCTCTGATTTTTCCATCCTGACGGACGATCAGCCTTCCTGCCACTGACAGAGGTCTGTCAAACCACGGAGACAGAATCATTCCACCGTAACGCTCCACATTCAGTTTGATATAAGCATTCTCCACCTCTATCTCAGGATTCTCCTTGATTTTAAGGGAAGGGGAATCACTGTGGCTTGCCATAATATGAAACTTCCACACAGGCTTCTGCGGAATGGAAAAAGCTATGATCGCAGAATGATTTCTGGTCACATAATAATTTCCGCCTTTTTTAAGCTTCCAGTGATCCTCCTCTTTCAATTCTTCAAAGCCTTCTTGGTCAAGCCTCTTGGTCATCTCCGTCACTGCCTGAAATGCAGTGGGGCTTTTCTCTATGAATTTCAGTAACTTCTTTGCTGTTTTTCTGTACATAGTTTGATTCTCCATTTGAATGATTTGAATGATTATGAAATGATGTTAGCGTCGGGAGAAATTAGCCATTTATTGTCGGGAGAAAATGACCAATCTCAGTCGGACAGAAATAACCAATGCATCAGTTTTTCCTTTCTTTAATGTTGTGCTTTAG
>NZ_JBQHWS010000123.1:0-10408 GCF_052063845.1 Blautia sp. HCP3S3_D9 | reverse complement strand
CTACCGCTATGTGAGGCTTTATGCTGATTATGGAAATTCCGGCTGGAAGGTGCTGGATGCTTATGTTGAATGGGTCAGCAAGAATTCTCCGGAAGGCTGGCACCGCAAAAAGAAGTACAACTACGGAAATGTACGGCGTATGCCTCAGGAGGATTATCTGGAACTGCTTGTACGTGTAGCGAAACGACAGGCTCCGGGAGTGCATGAAACAGCCGGCAGCTATACGGAGGAACATCTGACTATGATGGAGACTCTGATCCTGTGGGATATTAACAGCGGTAAATCCAACGCACAGATCTGTCAGGAGTTAAATCTGAAACTCTCCACAGTTAAAAGCCATATCTACAGCCTCTATAAAAAGCTGGGAGTTAACAGCAGAGTACAGGCTACTCTAAAGGGAAAAGAACTTGGAATTTTGAAATAAGCAAAGAAAACCTCATACTTAAGTCTGTAGGAATAAAATGGGCTTAAGAGTACAATTTGTAATTGTAAAAAAAGGTAAAAAGGAGGGATGATAGTGAGTAGCAAGCAAGGTGGAAATGATAAGAAACGCTTTCAGCTCTGGCTGGCAGTCATTGTGGTAATTGTGGTTGTTCTGGGTGCTCTGATCGCAGTGAATAAGCACAGCTCGAAGCAGGATGCGTCCACTGAGCAGTCTGCAGAACAGGAGACGAAAGAATCCGCTCAGGTAACCGAGGCAGCAGAGGAATCCGAAGACAGTCAGTCAGCAGAATCGACTGATGAGGAAGAACCTGCAGATACAGCCGAGGAAGATGACACAGGACTGGAATTCCCGTACAAGCTTGATCATAACAGGCTTCGTATCGATTCTCTGTTTCAGTATTCCGGTGTCAATCCGGATGCACAGCTTGAGAACGGTGATGATATAGCCTCCATCCAGCTGAAGAATATTTCTGACCAGTATCTGGAATCAGCAGAGATCTCTGTAGAACTGGATAATGGAACAGCATTTTCATTTACGCTTCAGGACATTCCGGCAGGTAAATCCGTTACTGCATTTGACACAGCGAACACGTCCTATGATGGAAACGCCGGTGTAGCTTACATAGAAGCACAGGCTTCCTATAACGCAGATGCATCTGTAAATGAAGACGCATGTGCAATAACCAAAGACGATCAGGGTGTTCACCTGCAGAATATTTCCGGCGACACACTGAACAACATCCAGGTGAAATATCACAGCATTCTGGATGACATGTACTTCGGTGGATTAAGCTATACTGCAACAGTAGACAGCCTTGCAGTGGACGAGACCACTGTAGTGGATACGTCAGAGGATATGTTGGGAGATGTGGAGATTGTCAGCATTGCTTACTGAAATGGATGAAAATGCTGTAAATGTGCAGGAAGCAGGGACTGGCATTGACAGCAAAAGGACAGCACACAAAAGTGATGCCATCCAGAACAAAAAACCTGCATGCCCGGTCAGACTCCTTACAGAGCACAGACAGGGCGACATTAAAGCAGTGTATGTAAGTACATGGCTTAGAAGGGAGAAAAAGTAGATAATGAAGAAGACTTACGAAAAGCCACAGATCTATATGGAGAGATTTGAGCTGGCGGAGCATATTGCCGGGTGTAATATTTATGAGGATAATACAGATGGAAGCAAAAATGGATACATAGATGGCGAGTGGTTTGACAACATTTTTATTGAGGGCAATATTGTATGCGTAGTGGGAGTGGAAACCTATTGTTATACCAATGGATCTATTTCTAATGCAACGATTAGTTCATAAATAATATGAGTTATGTATTTAAATTTAAAATAGCGGATATTTTGCTGGAAATTCATTTGGAGCATCCAATAATAATAACAGATGGTTTTATACCTTTTTTGTCCCAAAATACAACTTCCAAAGATAAGATTGAAATTATTATCAGTGATAGAGATAAACTTCCGGAGTATTCATCGGAGGAACTATTCAAGAATATAATTTTTTCTGTTCGCGAAGATAAAGATTCTCTTATGAGAACGTACCTTGATCATTTTAAAGATGACAGAGTTTATGCGGTAGGTAAGATAGTTTCTGATACGAAAGAAGAAATCATTTATTTAAAAGGATATGATAAATTCTTTAGTGAAAGCCATAATACATTTTCGCATATTGCATTGGAAGAATTGCTTATTCGCCATGATGCCATGATGTTGCACTCATCTTTTATAAAAACTCAATTTGGGGGAGTCCTATTTTCGGGACCGTCAGGAATTGGAAAATCAACACAGGCAGATTTGTGGGAATGTAATGAAAATGCACGGATTATTAATGGAGACAAAAGCATTTTACGAAAAATTGATGGAAATTGGAAAGCATTTGGTTCACCATATGCCGGGTCTTCCAGATATTTCGTGAATGAATCTAGTGATCTGGCAGCAATTGTAGTTTTGGGAAAGTCAGAGAAATGCAGTATAAAAGAATTGGATAAAGCTGAGGCCTTTCGGAAATTGTATTCACAGATGATAATAAATACCTGGAACAGTGAATATATAATTCATATTTCAGATATGGTTGAGGATTTGATCAAAGAAACAAAGGTATATTATCTTGAATGTACACCTGATATTTTTGCTGTAAAATTGCTTTATGAAACGTTAAAGGAGGGACATATAGATGAAAACAGATGAAATTCTCTATGAGGCACCTTTGACGCAGTATCTCTTACAGAAGGCTCATATAGGAAAAATTCCTATGAATGGAACGTTTGAACTTACACCGGCATGCAATTTTGATTGCCGAATGTGTTATATTCATCAGTCTGCTGAAGAAATAAGAAAAAGCGGAAAAAGCATGAGGACTTTGGAACAATGGAAAAAACTCTCTGATGAAGCAGTGGATGCAGGAATGCTATATTTGCTGCTTACTGGTGGAGAACCGTTAATGTGGAAACACTTTTGGGAGTTATATGAATATCTGGGAACAAAGGGGTTGGTTCTTTCTATCAATACCAATGGTTCACTGATTGATAAAGAAGCGATTGCACATTTTCATAAACAGCCACCTTCCAGAGTAAATATCACCCTGTATGGTGCATCTGAGGATACTTATGAGAGGTTATGCAGGAATGGAAGCGGATTTCAGAAAGTAGTTCATGCTATTGATTTATTGCAGCAGGAAGGAATTTTGGTAAAGCTTAACTGTTCATTGACACCTTATAATGTTCAGGATTTGCCGAAAATGGTTAAATTTGCTGAAGATCGAGGTTTGATTTTGCAGGCTAATGCATATATGTTTCCACCTGTTCGTAAAATGAAACCTGATGCTGTGGAAAGCGGAAGGTTCGAACCGGAAGATGCAGCATATTGGTATTTGGAGAGATATCGTCTGCAGCATTCGTCGGAACGGTATCAGGCTATGCTCAATGATCTTCTTAATGGAAGAACAGAGCCTATGGGTCTGGATGAATCATGTTATGATCCGGTTGATGGTTCAGTAAAATGCAGAGCTGGAAGTGCATCTTTCTGGGCTACATGGGATGGAATGATTCTCCCCTGTGGTATGATGACAGAACCGAGGCTTGAACTGGCCGATAAGTCTTTTAATGAAATTTGGAATGAACTAACGGAAAAAACTGCAAATATCAGGCTTTCTGGAATATGTAGTAAATGTGATAGTTTTAGTATTTGCCATTCATGCGCCGCGATGGCCCTGGCAGAAACTGGTAATTTTCAAAAAGTTCCACGATATCTATGCAGAATGGTGGATTCAATGAAGAAAATTGCTGGAAAACAATTGAAATCTATGACATAAAATATGTCAGGATATATAGTTACATAATTATTTATTAAGGAGGAAGATTATGAAAAGTAAAATGAAACAGATACTGTCTGTTGTAATGACAGTATGCATGTTATCAACAATGGTTCCTCTTACAACTTACGGTGCAGATTTTGACAGTGAGGGATCTACAGTAGTGGCAGAAGATGAAACACCTGTTTCAACGGACGTCAGCGTAAGTGAAGATGGATCATCAAATGTTTCTGACGAATCAGTAGCTGCAGATGATGCATTTCAGAGTGGAGAGGAAGAAGAACTGTTTTCTGCAGAAGAAGAGGATGCATTTAGTGCTGGTACTGAGGAAGAAGAGTTTTCCGATGAGGCACTTGCTACTTCTGCCGGACAGACTGTAGAGGGATATGATAAATCTATAGTTATGGTAGATTGTGGACGCAAGTATTTTTCTGTTAACAGTTTGGAAAAAATTATCGACAGTGCTGCATCAGCAGGAATGCATTCCGTAATGCTCGGAATTGGTAATGATGGATTACGTTTCCTTTTGGATGATATGTCATTAACAGTTGACGGCACTAATTATTCCAGCTACGAAGTGACTCAGGCAATTCATGAGGGTAATGAAAGTTATTACAATTTTGATGTAGATGAATTAACTGAGAATGACATGGATACAATTCTCCAGTATGCAAATACTAAGGGGGTTGAAATAATTCCATTAATTAATAGTCCTGGACATATGGATGCAATTTTATCTGCTATGAAAAAATTGGGACTTAGTAGTGTTGCATATTCAACATCTAAAAGAACTATTGATGTAACAAATTCTACTGCTACAGATTTTACTAAGGCTTTGCTGCTGAAATATATTACATATTTTGCATCCAAAGGTTGCAAGATGTTTAATATGGGTGCAGATGAGTATGGAAATGATGTAAATACTACGCCGCATTTTCAAGATTTGATAAATAATGGTCAGTATAAATATTATGTTCAATATATTAATAATGTTGCACAGATGATAAAAAATGCAAATATGCAGCCGATGGCATTTAATGATGGTATTTATTATAATGAAAACACTTCTAATGATATAAATATAAATACAGATATTGTTATCTGTTATTGGTCAAATGGATGGTATGGATATAAACCTGCATCTGCATCATTTTTAGCTAAAAAAGGATTTAAACTTATTAATACCAATAGTTCTTATTATTGGGTGTTGGGAGGAGATGAGTGTTCTCTTCAGAAAGCAGAGAACTTTGAATATAAAAAATTTAAGCACAGACAAACATGGCTTTGGGAGTCAGACTATGAAATCATTGATAAGCCAGCAGGTGCGATGTTCTGTATTTGGTGTGATAAGCCTGGTAAGTATACGTATGACCAGGTTGCTGATACAGTATCAAGTGTAATCAGTGGTTTTGGCGGTACGTTACCTTTAACTAGTGCAACAAATATTCATAGTAATGTAACACCTTCTGGCACACCAACAATTGAACTTCTTAATGGAACATTAGACAGTGTTAATCAGTCTGCAGAATTAAGACTTTCTAATAATTCAGAAGTAAAATGGTCATCCAGTGATACTAGTGTTGTTTCATTAGAATCAGTTGAAAGGGATTCTTCCGATTCTATAATAGCAACAAGTGTAACGGCTACTGCAAAGGCGGCCGGTGAAGCAATAATTACGGCGGAAACTGGAAATGGTATTCAGTATACTACAACTTTTAATGTTGAGTCATCAGATTCTGATGTGCATGTAACGAATCAGACTATTAAGGTTGGGGTCGGTCAGACAGTAACAGAAGTACAGACCGGTGTAAATAATGAAAATAATACATTGACATCAGAATATGATTCTTCAATTGCGGATGTAACGGTGAAGGGCACTGATGCTGTAGGAAATGATGCAGCATATACTACAGTTGAGTTTACTGGTAGAACAACAGGAACAACTCATTATACAGTAGGAACCGTTCGTTATGAAATTGATGTTATTGATTTAAACGGTATTAGTCAAAATGTTGAATTTTGGATTACCAATGCAAAAGTTAAGGCTAATGGCGCATATAATATGAACATTGTTGCATCTACTGAGGGTGTGTATAGTGCAACAGGTGCGAAATTAAGTGAATTAGTACCGGCTAAGGGTGCAAAAGGCGAATCTGAGACTACTAATATGGTTTTTTGGAAGGGAACACAGTTAACAAGTAGTAATAAGCAGATAGCAGAAGGAAAAGATAAATCTGGCGCGGGTACTGATTTTACATATATCCGTTATTGGGATGGTAAATGGTCTATTTCTTTAGATGGCTCTGAATGGAATAATATTAATACTTCAGATCAAATTGTTGCATATTATTTACAGAAGACAACTGTAACAGAAGAAATTACGACAGAAGTTAAAGACTGGGGAGAGAACCTTAATTGGGTGGCTAGTAATTATGTTTTGGTTGATTACGCTGTAAAATATGAAAGTGGAGATATAATTCCAAGTGAGTTCCCAAATGGAGATAAAACGATAGCATTTCATTGTAATCCAGATGATAAAAATGGTGCTGTTGATCAGGACTATTATTACTGGAAGTCTTGGATGAATTTTAAACGAAATATCGGCCTAATTAGAGCAAAAGAGACTTCAGATTATGAAGTGTATATGATTACATTAACACCTAGCAGTGATGCGATATCAGATTCTATTGCTGACGATACAACTAGCATTAAAAACAAAAACTACAGTTATACTGGAACGGAAAAAGCTGTATGGGTGGATGATGAAAATAACCTTGGAAGATTTGAAAGTAGTGCCTTGCATGCGGTTGGATATCATGTCGGTGGCGAAGCAACTGTTCCAGGACTTTCTATCAGAAATCGACACGGAATGTTAGTTACTTATTATGTTCGTGCTAAAGTAACTGAAGATTCTTTAACAGTCAAATATGCAGATAATACAACAGGAAACGAATTTTATAACTATAATATCAGTGTTAAACAGGGAACATTTTTTGATCAGAAGATTGAGTCTTTAGAAACAGAAATCATAAATGGCAAAAAGTGTCTTAAAAATGGTGGAGTTACCAATATAAGAGGCAATATGCAGTATGTATCACCTGATTTGTCAACAATGCCTGAAATCTCAACGATATATCGAGATAATAACTACAAATGTGTGAAAGTTGTTCGATCTGCAGATGGAAAAACTGTAACATTATATTATGAGTTTAATAATACACATAAGTATGTAATTGATTTTGGACTTCCTTTAAGTATTCCAGGTAGTAAACTTGGTATATCTAATTCTGCATTGAAGACAGCGAAGATTACTGGCTATCAATACGGAAGTGTGAGTGTAAATATAGACGACCCGAAAGATTATAAGTTGGTTTATACACCGAGTGAGGTTTTACCAAAAGTAGAAACGCTAACTGTATCATTGAAAGATGAAGATGGTGAGTTAACTCATAAAATATACATTTATCCTGCGACAACTGTATATTATGAAGAGGGATTTGCTAAGTATTCCGGTTCATGGACAGGTGAAAATAAAGGTCAAGGGACTCAGACTGCATCTGTAGAAAGTTCCGGAAATAATTATGGAAAAGATGATAAATACACAGGTGAAAAGCCTGGACCAAGTAATGGAACTGAGGCTGTTACACGTGTTACTGGCTCAACAGCGACGTTTACTTTTAAAGGTACAGGAATAGATATTTATGCAAATTGTACTAATTCTACAGGTATAGCAACTGTAAGACGTGAAAATGAAACATTAAAGGATGATCAGCATAAAGATGAAAATGGGAACCCCCGCCCTATTGTAAGATTATTAAGCATTGATACTTCTATACAAGCAGGTACTACTGATGCGACAAAGGGACAGATTACAAATGCTTATAATGTACCTGTTGCAAGTATAACGGATTTGGCTTATGATACTTATACAGTGAAAATTACTTTCAGTTCATCTTCTAAAAATAAGAATAAGGAACTTTGGATTGATGGTTTCCGTGTTTATAATACGATGAATAATGATGAAAAAGCAAATGAAGTTTACGCGAAAGATGGAGAAAAATCTCCAACATTTGTGGAACTTCGAAATTGTGCTTTAGCGACATGGAATGTTAAAACTGAAGAAAATAATACTAAATACCATGATCAGATTGAAAAGGCGCTCAGTCAGGTTTATTCCACAACAGACGCTACCACTGGTAATAAAATCGTAAACAACGCTGTTATTATGAGTGATGACAAGCATTATGATGCTGGAGAAGTGCAGGATCTGTTAGATAATGGACCGAAGAATGAAGTTTATCTATATCCTCAACAGACAATTACATTTAATTTAGTTGAGGGTTCTTCGTATCAGATTGGATTGAAAGCTTTAAATAATACGGTTAGCGTAACAGGAGGAAGTGTTGACGGAACCTTTACAAGTAGTACGGATATGTTCTATACTGTTAATAGTGGACAGGTAATTATTAAAAATGACAATCCTAAAGGGAAAAACGCTGGTATACTTGCAATTACCAAGATTAAGCGATTGAATAGTACCAATAATTCACCTAATAATATCTTTGCACCTATTGATGAAAATGCAATTGCGTGTGCTTTTATGAGCTTAGGATATACAAGTGAAACACCGGTACCAAGTGAAACACCAGTACCAAGTGAAACACCGGTACCAAGTGAGACACCAGTACCAAGTGAAACACCAGTACCAAGTGAAACACCGGTACCAAGTGAAACACCAGTACCAAGTGAAACACCGGTACCAAGTGAGACACCAGTACCAAGTGAAACACCAGAAAAACCAGTAAAACTGTCTACACCGAAACTTGAAAAAGTCACTTCTGTAAGCTACAATTCTGTGAAAGTAACTTGGAGCAAAGTGAAGAATGCAGATGGATACCGTGTTTATATGAAGAAAAGTGGTAAGTGGAAACTTCTTGGAAAGGTTAATGCTACATCTTATATATGCAAAGGCTTACAGATGGGTAAGAAGTATACATTCACTGTCAGAGCATATAAGAAAACCAAAGATGGAGTAGTTCTGAGTGCATATAATAAGAAGGGAGTTTCAGGAATTCCTAAATTAAGTACACCAGTACTGAAGAGTGCAAAGAAATCTGCTTCCGGTGTGACCTTTACATGGAAAAAGACTGCAGGTGCAACAGGATATGTTGTTTACCGTAAAGCAAATAACGGAGCATGGAGAGTTGCAGGAAAAGTAACAAAAGGAACAGTTTACAAAGATACTTCTGTTAAAAAGAATGTAAAATACACTTACACTGTAAGAGCATTCCGTAAATCTGGCATTGTTAATATTTATAGTAATTATGATCAAAATGGTCTTAGTGTTAAATAATAACATGTTTTAAAAACATAAGAAAGTGCCGCGAAATCATTCAAAATAAGATGATGGAGTGGCATTTTCTTTAAAGCATAAAGTAATATAGTACTATAATGATTCCGTATAGGGGTCTTGGGGTCAGGTACACGAAAATGGAGATAAAAGTTTTCTGAAATAATTATAAAGTGTAAATCAACACATAAAAGATACAGGGCATTGGGGTCAGACACCACGAGAGATGAATAAAGAAACTAACTCAGCTCTAAAAGCTGTATAAAAGAAATCTAAAGTATCTTGCAGAGACTTATCATAAGTGATATAATTCCAGAAAATAAAGAGAATGAGTAATAAAGGGAAGTGTGATATGCGTATGTATTGCAAAAACAGTACAACCGTAAATAGTACAACAACACACGTCGTAAATTATAAAAATTGCATTATTGTAATTAAGAATGTTCCATGCCTTGAATGTGAGCAGTGTGGAGAAAAATATTATACGGACGAAGTTGCTGAACGCCTTGAAGCGATTGTAAATATGGCAAAGAAATTGATGCAGGAAATTACTGTTATTGACTATCCACAGGTAGCCTAATAATCTTCTATATTTTTATTGCATTTCTTCTGAAAATACCGTATATAAGACTATGAGGAGACCATGAGGGATCAGAACCATGAGAGACAAATAAAGAAACTAAATCAGTCCTAAAAGCTGTATAAAAGAAATCTAAAGTATCTTGCAGAGACTTATCATAAGTGATATGAAGATTCAGGAAACAGTATTGAATAAATCGGCAGAAACGATCCGGCTGCTGGTAGAAGAAAGACATAATCAGAAGATGACCCAGCAGGAGATCTCAGATATAACAGGGATACAGCCATTAAATCTGGCACGTTTTGAAAGCGGCGGCAGGGTACCGACACTGATTGTATTGGAAAAATATGCTAATGCACTTGGAAAGCATATTGAAATAAAAATCTGTGATGACTGACAGATTTTTGTTTCAATATAATTATCAATGATAATATTACGAAATATAACAGAAAATGAGGTGAGAAGAATCACAAGAAAATTAAGAATCTGAATACCGATGCAGTCTGTACCATCATGCGGGCAGACGGAACTGTCCTGGGAAGAAAATTTATCGATCATCCCAGTGAAAAAGACCGGATGTACCGCACACTGGGACAGATCCGCAGATCCCAGAGGGAACATGGCTCCGCGCAGACACAGGGAAGATGGGCATATACGAAACGTCTGAACACAGAACTGGGCAAAAAGATTGCAGGTGCAATTGTAAGA
>NZ_JBQHWS010000122.1:0-10451 GCF_052063845.1 Blautia sp. HCP3S3_D9 | reverse complement strand
GTATAGTAACAGTAGCTGTTAGTTATTGTTCGCGCTGTGATCAGTAACGGCTGTTGATCATACTGAAGCAGAAAAAACAGCATATATTGAAACATATTGAGAATAATAGCAGAGAGCAGGTGACATAAATTGGAGAAAGTCATAATCATAGGTGCCGGACCTGCCGGAATTTCCGCAGCACTTTATGCTGTAAGAGGGAATCTGGATCCGCTGGTGATCAATAATGGTATCGGTGCTTTGGAGAAAGCAGAGAAAATAGAGAATTATTACGGACTGGAGCATCCTCTGTCCGGTCAGGAACTATATGACACAGGAATTGCTCAGACGAAAGCACTTGGCGTGAGAATGCTGGATGCGCAGGTTCTGGGAGTTGGCGGATTTGATACTTTTGTGGTAAAGACTACAGAGGGTGAATTCGAGACGCAGAGCCTGATCCTTGCAACAGGAAGCAAACGTGCTGCACCGAAGATTCCGGGTGTTAAGGAATTTGAGGGAAAAGGTGTCAGCTATTGCGCGATCTGCGATGCTTTCTTTTACAGAGGCAAGGATGTAGCAGTTCTGGGAAACGGTGACTTTGCCATGCATGAAGCGAAGGAATTGTCCAATACAGCCTCTACCGTAACTATTTATACAAACGGCGAGGAACCGGAATTTACACCGGAGGAAAATATCAGCGTAAATACAATGAAGATTCAGTCTGTAGAGGGCGATGATCTGGTGTCCGGAATCCGTCTTGCACCTGATGTACAGGCACAGGAAATGAGTGCAGAGCAGCAGGCAAATAATTTCTGTCCTGCAGACGGGGTGTTTATTGCAATGGGAACTGCCGGCAGTACGGAGATCGCCCGTCAGATGGGGGCAGAGCTGACAGAAAAAGGCAACATTAAAGTAAATGAGAATATGGAGACAACCATTCCGGGACTCTATGCGGCAGGTGACTGTACAGGCGGACTTCTTCAGGTAGCGAAAGCGGTTTATGAGGGAGCACAGGCAGGTATCAATGCAGGAAAATATGTAAGGTCATTAAATAAAAAATGATTCTGCAGGAGCTGCTGTTAGAAATATCTGATAATTAAGAACAAGTAAAGGAGAAATAAATCATGGCAAAAGAGATTACAGTAGCAAATTTTGAAACAGAAGTATTAAAATCCGAGAAACCAATTCTGATCGATTTCTGGGCAACATGGTGCGGACCATGTATGCGTCAGGGACCGGTCGTAGAAGAACTGGCAGAAGAAGGCTATGCGGTAGGTAAAGTTGACGTAGACCAGAACATGGCACTTGCACAGCAGTTCCGTGTAGTCAGCATCCCGACACTGATCCTGTTTAAAGACGGAGCAGAAGTGAAACGTTTCGTAGGTCTTACTTCCAAAGAAGAATTAAAAGCAGCACTGGAAGGTTGAACAGGAACTTATGAAGATTTTATTAGCGGCATGCAATGCCAAATATATTCATTCCAATCTTGCTGTTTATGATCTGCAGGCGTATGCAGCAGAGTATGCAGATCATATTGTGCTGAAGGAATATACCATTAATCAGCAGAAAGATGATATCATGCGGGATATTTATCTGGAGCATCCGGATGTGGTATGCGTGTCCTGTTATATCTGGAATGTTTCTTTTGTAAAAGAACTGATGGCAGATCTGACAAAGATTCTTCCGGACGCCGACTTCTGGGCCGGCGGTCCGGAAGTTTCTTATGATGCGGAGAAATTCCTGACAGAGAACCCGGAATTTAAGGGCGTCATGGTCGGAGAGGGTGAGGAAACATTCAGAGAACTTGCCGGATATTATGTAGAAAAGAATCCACAGGATCTGAAAGATATGACAGGAATCTGTTACAAAGACGGAGAGAAGATCATACATAATGGATGGCGCCAGATCATGGACTTAAGCAGTATCCCATTCATTTACAAAGATCTGTCCGATTTTAAGAACAGGATCATTTATTATGAAAGCAGCAGAGGATGTCCGTTCTCCTGCAGTTATTGTCTTTCTTCGATTGATAAGAAACTGCGTTTCAGAGATACAGAGATGGTAAAAAAAGAGCTGCAGTTTTTCATAGACAATAAGGTGCCGCAGGTGAAGTTTGTGGACCGTACTTTTAACTGTAAACATGACCATGCAATGGCAATCTGGAAGTATATCAATGAACACGATAACGGCGTGACAAACTTCCATTTCGAAATTTCCGCAGACCTCTTAAGAGAAGAGGAACTGCAGGAAATGTCTACCATGCGTCCGGGACTGATCCAGCTTGAAATCGGAGTACAGTCCACAAATCCGGACACGATCAAAGCAATTCACAGAACTATGGACTTCGAGAAACTGAAAGGAATTGTCGACAGGATCCACAGCTTCGGAAATATCCATCAGCATCTGGATCTGATCGCAGGACTTCCTTATGAGGACTATGACAGCTTCCGGCATTCATTTAATGATGTTTATGCACTGAAACCGCAGCAGCTCCAGTTAGGATTTCTCAAAGTATTAAAAGGTTCCCACATGATGGAAATGTGTCAGGAATACGGCATTGTATACAAAACACGGGAGCCTTATGAGGTGCTTTCCACGAAATGGCTGGATTATGACCACGTTCTGAAGCTGAAAACGGTGGAAAATATGGTGGAAGTGTATTATAATAGTGGACAATTCCAGAATACACTTGAATATCTGGAAGGCTTTTTCCCGGATGCCTTCTCAATTTATGAGAGACTTGGCAATTTTTATATGGAAAAAGGTTATGGTGATGTTTCTCATACAAGAATGCGAAGATATGAGATTCTGTTGGAATTTCTGGAGGATGTGTCGGATATTTCCATGGATCCGGTAAAAGACCAGATGGTGTATGATCTCTATCTGAGAGAGAATCTGAAAAGCCGTCCGGGCTTTGCCAGAGACCAGAAGCCTTTTGAGAGACAGATATGGGACTTCAGGAAACGGGAAAAAGTGGCAAAGAATGCACATGTGGAAGTATTTGCAGATGGAAAAGTGCTGTTGTTTGATTATGCAGACCGCGATCCGCTGACAAATAATGCCCGCGTGACAGATGTGACGAAAGATGTGTTTGAGAACCCGAACAGGGCTTAAAGAGGTGAAGAAAAATGGGAATGTTTAATCCGAAGAACCGTAAAGTGATCACTGCGATCATTGCGATCATCCTGGTACTGGCAATGGTAGTACCGACCGTTCTGTCTCTGCTTGTATAATTAATATTCAGGAGAAAACAAATGAGACTTGGACAGGCAGCAATGGAGGCTCTGAGGGCAGAAATAACCGGATGTCTGAAACCGGGAGATGAACTGGTAGTGGCATGTCCGGTGGCTCTGAAAGGAACCTCTGTAATAGCAAAAAATAAAAAGGACAAACTGGCAGAGAGATTCTCTGCCGGTTTTATTCAGAATTGTATTTCACTCTGGAGCGATTATGGGGCTGGCAGCATTATCTGGAAAACTGCGCAGGAAGCAGGTGCCAGCGCATTATATGCGATGGGTGAAGGTGGTTTCCTGAGTGCACTCTGGAAGATGGCAGAAGCTTCAGAAGTAGGACTGGAAGCAGACTTCCGCAAAGTTCCAATCCGCCAGGAAACGATAGAAGTGTGCGAGATTTTTGATCTGAATCCATATAAACTTCAGGCAGATGGTGCAGTACTGATCGGAATCCGCGGAGGCGAGGCCCTTGTGCAGAGACTTCGCAATGAGGGATTCATGGCAGAGATCATTGGACAGACAAACAGCGGCAATGACCGTTTATTGTACAGCGGCGGCAGTGCCCGATATCTGGAGCGTCCGGCAGAGGATGAATTATATCGTATAATATAATAGATATGAAAACTCGTTGAATAATGGTGGAAGTTTAATAAGCAAACTACCTTGTTTAGACGGGAAATTGGATTGAAAGAAAGATAAATTTAATACGAGGAATAACAAAAATGGCAAAGTTAAATATTGTACTTCATGAGCCTGAGATTCCTGCAAACACAGGAAATATCGGCCGCACCTGCGTAGCAACAGGAACCAGACTCCATCTGATCGAACCTCTGGGTTTTTCCCTGAGTGAGAAAGCCTTAAAGAGAGCCGGAATGGACTACTGGAAAGATCTGGATGTGACTACGTATCTGGACTTCGAAGACTTCATGGAGAAGAATCCGGGAGCAAAGATTTACTATGCAACAACAAAAGCACCGCAGACCTACACAGATGTTCATTACGAAGAAGATTGCTACATTATGTTCGGAAAAGAAAGTGCCGGAATCCCGGAGGATATTCTGGTAAACAATCAGGAAACCTGCGTAAGAATTCCGATGATCGGAGATATCCGTTCTCTGAACCTTAGCAATTCCGTGGCTATCGTTCTCTACGAAGCACTGCGCCAGAATAATTTTGACCATATGAACCTGGAAGGACACCTGAGAAACTACGACTGGAAATAACTGCGATTAAAGTATGTGGAGTATTCTATTATCCAATCCGCAGATAACGGGGGAGATGGTTATTGGTGGAGCAATATAATAGAAACAGACAGGAGAAATCAATATGCCAAATGCGACAAAAGCAGCACTGGAAGAATCCCTGAAGCGGCTTCTTCTGAAGAAACCGCTGGATAAGATCACCATCACAGATATTACTACAGACTGCGGAATCAGCCGTATGGCTTTTTATTACCATTTCAAGGATATCTATGATCTGGTAGAATGGTCCTGCGTAGAAGACGGGACAAGAGCTCTCCAGGGCAAAAAGACTTCCGAGTCCTGGACAGAAGGGCTGACTCATGTATTTGAGGCAGTTCTGGAAAACAAACCATTTATCATGAATGTTTACAGAAATGTAGACAGGGAACGAATGGAGAATTATCTTTTCAAACTTACCTATGATCTGATCGCAGGTGTGGTGGAAGAGAAGAGTAAGGGGCTGGATCTCACAGAAGAAGATAAGAAATTCATTGCAAACTTCTATAAATATGGATTTGTGGGGATTATGTTTGAGTGGATCCAGGCAGGAATGAAAGAGGACATTGAAGAGCTGGTAAACAAGATGAGCCTGACTCTTCATAATACTGTGACTACCTCTATTCAGAATTTCCAGCAGGATATTGAAAAATCATAAAAATTCTTTACAAAAACCGTAGGGTGATAAAAAACTTATCATTCTGCGGTTTTTGTAAATTGTGGGAAGTTAATTTAACTGTTAATATACACCCATAGCAACAAACAAATAAAAATTCTGATGGATGAAATGCCAGACAGATGGGAAATATGTAAATAAGAAAGTCATGAGAATGATTGCTGAAACAAAAAGAAAATTTTTGACAGATGCAAAAGAGGTTCCTTAAAATGGGTAAAGATGACAGAACGAAAAAGGCATGTATGATCACAAATCTGAAGAACTTCCGAAGGACAAGAATTCGAGAAAGGTGGATGTGTATTATGAGTAAAAATAAAGGTTTAGGACTTGTATCCGCATTAGCAGTTGGAGCCGGCGTAGCAGCAGTGGCAGCAGGAAAGAAATACAAAACAGCAGAAACAAAGAAAAAAGAAGAATATGATGCACTTCACAACACAAGTGAATACCGCAATACAGAGCGTGGAAAATATGAGAAAAACAGCAAAGGAATTTATTATTCCAATGGTAACTATGAAGCATTTGCCCGCCCGAGAAAACCGGAAGGCGTAGATGACAAACATGCGTATATCGTAGGAAGCGGACTTGCATCTCTTGCAGCAGCTTGTTTCCTGGTACGTGACGGACAGATGCCTGGAAAGAATATCCACATTCTGGAAGCAATGGACATTGCAGGCGGCGCATGCGATGGTATCTTCGATCCGAGCAGAGGATATGTAATGCGCGGCGGACGTGAGATGGAAAACCATTTCGAATGCTTATGGGATCTTTTCAGAAGTATTCCATCCATTGAAACACCGGGCGTATCCGTGCTTGACGAATACTACTGGCTGAACAAAGAAGACCCGAACTATTCTCTCTGCCGTGCAACCAAAGAGAGAGGTAAGGATGCACATACAGACGGCAAATTCAATCTGAGCCAGAAGGGATGCATGGAAATCATGAAACTGTTCATGACAAAGGATGAAGATCTCTATGATAAGACGATCGAAGATGTATTCGATGACGAAGTATTTAATTCCACATTCTGGTTATACTGGAGAACCATGTTTGCATTCGAGAACTGGCACAGTGCACTGGAAATGAAACTGTACTTCCAGAGATTTATCCATCATATTTCCGGACTTCCGGATTTCAGTGCTCTGAAATTTACAAAATACAACCAGTATGAATCCCTGATCCTGCCAATGCAGAAATATCTGGAGGCAGCAGGCGTTGAATTCCAGTTCAACACAGAAGTTACAAATGTGCTCTTTGAGTTTGAAGGAAATAAGAAGATCGCCAAAGCAATCGAGTGCAAGGTAAATGGCGTAGAAAAAGGTATTGTTCTTACTGAAAATGACCTTGTATTTGTAACAAACGGAAGCTGTACAGAGGGTACTATCTATGGCGACCAGAATCATGCACCGAACGGAGACGCTGAAGTTCGTACAAGCGGATGCTGGAGCCTCTGGAAAAATATCGCAAAACAGGACCCGTCTTTTGGACATCCTGAGAAATTCTGCTCCGATATTGCAAAGACAAACTGGGAATCTGCAACAGTTACCACACTGGATGACAAGATCATTCCTTATATCACAGATATCTGCAAACGTGACCCAAGAACAGGTAAGGTTGTTACCGGCGGTATCGTAAGCTGCCAGGATTCCAGCTGGCTGATGAGCTGGACGATCAACAGACAGGGACAGTTCAAGGATCAGGATAAAGATAAGGTTTGCGTATGGGTATATGGTCTGTTTACAGATGTACCTGGAGATTATATCAAGAAACCTATGAAAGATTGTACAGGTAAGGAGATCACAGAAGAGTGGCTGTATCATCTGGGCGTTCCGGTTGAGGATATCGAGGATCTGGCAGAGAACAGTGCAGTTTGTGTACCGACTATGATGCCTTATATCACAGCATTCTTCATGCCGAGAACAAAAGGTGACAGACCTGACGTTATTCCGGATGGATGTGTAAACTTCGCATTCTTAGGACAGTTTGCTGAGACTCCTAGAGATACTGTATTTACTACTGAATATTCTGTCAGAACTGCTATGGAGGCTGTTTATGGACTCCTCGGTGTGGACAGAGGTGTGCCGGAAGTTTGGGGCAGTGTCTATGATATCAGAGAATTACTGGACAGCAGCGTGAAGCTGATGGATGGCAAATCTCCACTGGAAATCGAACTTCCTGGACCGCTGGATGTACTGAAGAAACCACTTCTGAAGGTTGTTAAGGGTACAGTGGTTGAGAAAGTGCTCAGAGATCATAATGTGATCAAGGATTATATGATGTAAATATAAAAGATATGATTTATACAGAAAAGCTGCAGGGGATTGCTCTGCAGCTTTTTTCTGTGAGGATTTATTAAAAATAATTTATTGAAAATAAGAAAAATCGGGTTGCATATTGGGAATACAGATGATAATATATAATGAAATATAAAGAAAAATATAATTTTAAACATAAAAAGTCTGAAAAATTAAAAAGCTTTTCAAGATTAGAAGGGAGGGCATTTTTATGGAACTTGAGGTGTATCGCAGATATTCGCAGATGGCGAGAGGTCTTGAGAAAGCGGAGCTGGTGTTTAAGAATGGTCGTGTGTTCAGCTCTGGTACAGGGGAGTTTATTGAGGGAGATGTGGCTGTTGCGGATGGAATTGTGATCGGTGTTGGTACATATGAAGGGGAGACGGAGATTGATCTGGATGGAAAAGTGATCTGTCCGGGATTTATTGACAGTCATCTGCATCTGGAATCTACTCTGGTGACACCGGGAGAGCTGGTCCGGCAGGCGGCGCAGTGCGGAACAACAACGTTTATTGTAGATCCGCATGAGTCTGCGAATGTATCTGGTACAGATGGTATTGATTACATTCTGGATCAGACAGAGGACGCTCCGGCGAATGTATATGTGATGATGCCATCCTGTGTTCCGGCTACGCATGTGGATGATAATGGATGTCTTCTTACAGCAGGCAGAATGAAAGCTTATCTGGATCATCCGAGGATTCTGGGACTTGGAGAAGTGATGGATGCACCGTCTGTTATCAACGGAAGTATTGCCATGCATGAGAAGCTTCATCTGTTTCAGGACAGAGTGAAAGATGGTCATGCACCGTTTCTTTCGCCTGGTGATCTGGCAGCATATGTGCTGGGTGGAATTGACACAGATCATGAATGTGTGGATTATGAGTATGCAATGTCTGAGGCAAGGAATGGGATGTATGTGCTGATCCGTGAGGGCAGTGCGGCGAGAAATCTGGATGCTATCGTGAAAGGGATTGTGGAACATCATACGGATACTTCCAGTTTCTGTTTCTGCACGGATGATAAGCATATTGAGGAGATTCGTAAAGAGGGTCATATCAATTATAATGTGAAGCGGGCAGTACAGCTTGGACTTCCAGTTGAGAAAGCGCTGCAGATGGCTACGATCCAACCGGCAAGATGTTATGGTCTGTATCAGCTTGGCATGATCGCACCTGGCAGACAGGCAGATTTTGTAATTCTTGATAATGTGACAGATCTGAATGTGACAGATGTCTATCACTGTGGAAAGAAAATCATCAAAGATGAGAAAGTGGAAGTGAAACCATGTCCTCCGCATCTGAAAAACACAGTTCACGTATCTGGATTCAGTGAAGAACGCCTGAAACTGAAACATCCGGGAACAAAGGCAAGAGTGATTCAGATGTTGGAGAAGCAGATCGTGACGAAGGATGTAATGGAAGAGGTTCCATGGGTGGAAGCAGATGGTGAGAAATATTTTGCCCCAGACGGCGAGTACCAGAAGATTGCAGTGATCGAGCGTCATAAGAATACCGGAAAAATGGGCGTTGGCATTGTGAAAGGATATGGAATCCGGGGAGGTGCTATTGCGTCCAGTGTTTCCCATGATTCCACAATATTATTGTAGTGGGAGATAATGACCGTGATATGGCACTTGCTGTAAAAGAAATGATACGTACTCAAGGTGGATATACATTGGTATGCAATGGAGAAATCTATGGAACATTGCCACTTCCGATAATGGGATTAATGAGTGATGCAGGCTATGAGAATGTAAATGAAGCACTTGCGAGAATGATTCCGAAAGCGCATGAGATGGGAGTAAAAGATGGATTTGATCCATTTATTACATTGTCATTTATGGCACTGCCTGTAATTCCTGAGATCAGAATTACACCGAGGGGAATTTATCTGGTAAATGAAGACAGAATGTTGAGGACGCCATTTAGTTAAATAAAATAGCAGGCAGTTTGACTGCCTGCTATTTTGATTTTTCGAGAGTGAAGATGAACTCAGTTCCCACACCTTCAGTACTGATCACATCAATATTCTGATTATGTGCATTAATAATCTCTTTCACAATAGAAAGCCCAAGTCCGGTGCCTTTGCGGTCTTTTCCGCGGGAGGTGTCAATCTTGTAGAAGCGGTCCCAGATTTTGTTAAGGCTTTCTTTCGGAATTCCGGTTCCGTGATCCTTGACAGAGACGAAAACTTTTCCGCTCTTTACAGTAGTCTCTATCTGGATGGAGGAATCATCATTGCTGAATTTAATGGCATTGTCCAGCAGATTATAAAGAACCTGCTGAATCTGTTCCATATCCGCTTTGACATAGAGCTCATGACCTGAGAGCAGCAGTTCCAGGCGGATCTGTCGGTTTGTGCAGATTCCCTCGAATACAGCTGCTGTATTTTTGATCGTATCGTTGATATCGAAGCGGTGGATGTGCATCATTCGTTTCTTCATATCCAGTTCATTCAGAGTCAGAAGACTGCGGGTCAGTTTTTCCAGTCGTTCGGATTCAAAGGCGATGATCTTCAGGTAACGGTCCTGCATCTCATATGGAATCGTACCGTCCAGAATGGCATTTACATATCCTTTGATGGAAGTGAGCGGAGAGCGGAAGTCGTGAGAGACATTGGCGATAAATTTTCGCTGGTATTCTCCGTTTTTATTCAGCTCGTCTGACATATAATTCAGGGTGTTTGCCAGATAACCCATTTCATCATCAGAAGTAACTTCGATCCTGTATTCCAGATTTCCACCAGCGTATTCACTGGCACCTTTCATGATCTTAGTCAGCGGTTTACGTATATAGTGGCTGTAGACCCACAGAAGCAGGCTGGTGGCAGCATAGCAGATGAGAAAGATCACCTGCATGATAAACAGGATACTGCTGCGGCTCTGGTAGAGGGTTGTCATAGCATAATGGATCGCTACATAGCCTTTGGTCGTCATATCAGAGGTGATCGGAGCAATGACACTGAGCTGATCCGTGTCAAAATAGCCATAGAAGTTTCCAACCTGATAATAATTGCTGCCCCATTTGGCAGCGTC
>NZ_JBQHWS010000121.1:0-10694 GCF_052063845.1 Blautia sp. HCP3S3_D9 | reverse complement strand
GTTGGACGCATAAGCCACAGGAAGCTTTGCCGTGGATGGATAAATATTGTCCGCATCCTCTGTCAATGCTTCCGAATAAAGCAGTATGCCCCCAATCATGTTAGGACAGATTGGGAGCATGTTGTCATTCCAAAGCAAATGCGTATCATACTCCCCGGCCACAGAATAAAAAATACCCATAGGATTCAATCCCAGGATATGATTTACTGCATTCGTCACCATATTTTCTTCCTGAACTCTTTCCACCACTTCCCCGGTGGCATCATCAATCATCTCGATGACCATATTACCTTTCAGCTTCATCCTTACCTACCTTTCCACCGGCATAGCAAATGCGCCGATTCCAAATCTTCCGTGAACCACATCACTGTAGGTTCTCTTCACAAGCTCATCAATCTTCCAGGTGATATTCTCATCAACAGCAGCCATCTGAAGCACACCGCCGATTTTCGCCTTCTTAATTGTGTCCTCAATCTTGATCTCACCATCCCAGGCTTCCCCGGCACCCATTGACTGGCCCATAATTGCCGCAAGACAGTCTCCGGTATCCACCGTAACTGTTCCACCATTTGCCCTGACATACACATTGAAAATGTTTCTGTAATTCGCTACCAGATTCTCAATCGGGTAATACAGCATGATGGAATGCTTCCCGGAATGCCAGGTCTCTTCTGGCTGATGAATCTCGATGATGTTATCATTGAACTCAAAGGTAAAATGAACTACCACCTGCCCATCTTCCTTCCAGACTACAGGCAGTTCCACAGACAGCGTCTGCTCTTTTGTGTTGCCAATCACAACAGGCTCCTCTGCTGCAACAGCACTATCCGAACTTCCACCGGTTTCATCCACAACATCAGTCCCCGCAGCATCGCTATCAGTTGTTCCACTATCCGTAGTTTCCTCATTACCTGCAGTACCCTCTGCCAAAACTTCTTCCACTTCCACCGAAGGAATCACCACATCCCCTCTTGCAACCACAGACCTTTCCACCTGGTCTGCATTCACTACCACAATCACAGACCCAAAGAACTGCGCCATAACCGCTTCATTCGGTGCAAACTCGATGGAAATAATCTTCACATCACTCTCACCTACCGTAAAAGAGCTGGCATTGGTAAAGGTATGAATACCAATCCTGCCAGCTTCTTTGTTATCTATGATCTGATTTAAGAGTCCTGAAATATTCTTGTCATTCTTTGACTTGGCATGTGCCAGTCTCGGATTCTTACCAACCCCTTTCAACGTGTGCTTCCCGCCAATCTTACACTGCATGGAAGTGATAGCAGATATCCTGTTTTCGTCTGCCTGTCCACCCTTAAACCGGATCACATCTCCCAAGTCCAAAGCAGGATTTCCTATTGTTTCGGAATCAAAAGGCACATAATCCACAACAGCTAGGTCATTCAGGATATTCATACACAGCTGCTCTCTGGTTTCCTTAAGACCAAACTGCAACAGCGGATTCACTCCAAGATTCATTGTCAGCCCGTCATCCGGATCCACATGATAATACTCTGCCGTTTCTGTTTTCATGTTGGTAGAAGAAACCGCTGTGTATCTTGTGATGAAATCAGAAAAGCTGCTGGTAAAACGATGCTTTGTTTCCAGCTCCATCACCGGCTCATTGCCATATTTCCTTAGTTCCAGCTTGCCCTCTCGGTTGATACAGAAAAACCCACCAAGAACCTGCCCCACATAGTAGAGCACATCCCGGTAGGTCTCAATATCATTCTCTGTATAAATGGAAAGCATCTCCGTTCCGTTCGGCATCGCTTCATAATCTGCTTTACTCTGCGCCATTTCTACCTTACAGGCCTTGCAACACAAGCTCACAAAAATCATACACCGTACCAATGGTTTCAAAACCATTGAAACTCTTATCAAACCGGAGCATGTAATCATAGGCTTTCAGCTCCAAAGTCTTGATATTACGGTTAGCCTCCGACACCTCAAAGATTCCCATGGGAACCTCTTCATAGGTGCCATCCGATAGTCTCAGATGATAGAACAATTCCACCAGAGCATCTTCCAAAGTATATCTGTCAATATCAGATAAATGCGTGACCCCCATCTCCGCTGCATACACCGTACCAAGCTCAATCTCCGTAGAACCGCAGCATTGACTGGAAATATAACCACTCCCCTTTACGATATCATCAGCACCAAACTCATACGTAGCACCCTTCGTTGTCGTAATCCTTCCTGACCAATAATATCTTCTTGTGTTCTCCTGCACCGCTTGCAGGAATGCCTCACTCACCGGATACAAGAAACCACCTTCCTTCCACGAATAAAGCACCAGCCAACTTAATGACTGATGCTTGATATCTTATTTTCTAAATAACGATTTTACGGGCTACTTAAGTATTCCATACTGCCCATCCGTAACAGGCTCTAACCATTCGTTTGTGCCATCCTTACCCGGTACTTCTACCGCAAGATGAGAAAACCAGGAATCTGGTGCAGCCCCATGCCAATGCTTCACTCCAACCGGAATATTCACACAGTCTCCCGGCTTCATTTCCACAGCATCCTTACCCCATTCCTGATAATAGCCCCTTCCGGCAACACACACAAGAATCTGTCCGCCGCCTTCTGATGCATGATGAACATGCCAGTTATTCCGGCATCCCGGTTCAAAAGTCACGTTGAAAATTCCTACCTGCTCTGTAGAAACAGGTGCTAAGTAGCTTTTTCCAACAAAGTATTGCGCAAATGCATCGTTGGGCTGTCCAATCGGAAATACCATTTCCTTTGCGTGCGCTCTCATAGCTTCATCTTCATACGGTAAATCGCCTTCGTTCATCTGCCATACTTCCTTTGCAAGATGAAAAACCGCCCAGCCCTTTGGCCATCCCACATAAAATGCCACATGGGTAATGATTGCAGATATTTCTCTCTGCGTAACGCCATGATTCTTTGCATTCTGCAAATGATACTTGAGGGAAGAATCCGTAATGCCCGTAGACATCAGTGCGACCACTGTGAGGATACTTCTCGTTTTCACATCAATGTCATGATTATTCCAGTTCTCCCCAAAGAGAATATCATCATTAAAATAAGCAAACTCCGGTGCAAACTCACCAAGAGTATCTCTGCCTGCTGTCTGCACTATTTTTTCCATAATACCAACCTTCTTTTCTAATACTATCTTGAAATCTTGATTGTAACATCGCCGTTCGCCAGCAAATCTATCACTTCCTGTTCCGGTAGATCCATCTTCCCAAGCCTTGTATATGACCATGTATTGGAAGCATAATAAAGGACAATATTGCTGCTGTTATACAGGACAATATCTCCATTATGTACGGTCATCTGTTTATCATCACTATGATATTTCTTGCCTAATGGCCCCACCTGCTCGAAGTCACTGTACATTGACATCGAGACAATAATATCGCCCTTTGAAGCATCTTCCCTAAGCTCTGCTACCGAATCATTTTCTTCCCAGATGACAGGTACTTCTACGTCATTGATAAATAATTTCATTTCACTTTCCTCGCTAGAAGCCGTATTCGTTTCGCCATCAACAAGTTCTTTGTCCGGCGTGTCTGTATTGTTTGTGGCTTCATTCTTCACCTGTTCCTCATAGTTTTCTGATTCCGGAACTGGAATTCCAGCCTTATCATCTGATGTGCTTCCACAGGCTGTCAAACAAAGTACGAAAGCAATAAACAGGACCGTTGAAATAAGTTTCTTCATTCCTTACAGCCTCTTTCCAAGCTCGTAAGCTTTTTGCATAGCATTTTTATGATTGCCGGCTTCATTCGGCGCAGATATTCCACCACCGGTTACAAGGCCTTTTAGTTTCGCCTTTCCAAAACAGTCTACCCATCCTTTAAGACCACTGTATGCTTTTTCAAATGCACTGTCCTCATCCTCTGCGGCAGTTGCAATCATATAGATATCCCGGAATGCATAATCAGAAGGGAAAAGCGGATTCAATCGGTCGAGCAACGTCTTCATCTGTCCAGCCATCTCATAATAATAAATCGGAGTGGCATAAACGATTACTTCTGCATCCTTAACCTTTACCATGATTTCTGCCACATCATCCTTAAGAACACAGTTTCCCTTCGTCTGACAGGCTAAACATCCAATGCAATATTTTATCTCTTTTCCTTTTAAGGAAATATATTCTACTTCGTGTCCAGCTTCTTTAGCACCCCTCTCACATTCTCTTGCAAGGATATCCGAATTGCTACCACCTCGAAGACTGGTTGAAATAATCAATACTTTCTTTGCCATGATTAACACACTCCATTCTCTTCAAAAAATTTCTGCATCTTATCGAAAGGAATTACGTCCAGGTTATCATAGAGATCTGTATGAACTGCATCAGGAATCGTAAGAAGTTCCTTATTTGCAGCATACTTACTGCTCTTGATCATAGCCTCATATGCATCTTTTCCGAAATAATAGCTGTGCGCTTTCTCCCCATGTATGATAAGAACAGCGCTTCTGATTTCATTACTGTATTTCAGAATCGGCTGATTCATAAACGACTGACAGCCAATGCTGTTCCATCCTTCATTAGAATTAAGGCTTCTTTCGTGATAGCATCTTCCCTTATAATACTCGCTGTAGTCCTTTACAAAGAATGGTGCGTCATCAGGAACCGGGAGTGGTACACATCCACCTGCTCGTGAATACTCACCCTTCCTATATTCTTCAGTTCTAAGAGTATTCATAGCCTGCTTCTTTGCAAATCGGGCTTCTTCGCTGTCCTCTGAATCAAAATATCCGTTGGCATTTACTCTTGTCATGTCATACATGGTGGATGCGACGGTTGCCTTGATTCTTGTATCAAGGGCTGCTGCGTTAATCGCCATACCGCCCCAGCCACAGATACCAATAATACCAATCTTATCGGCATCTACGTTATCCTGTACGGACAGGAAGTCAACTGCAGCCATAAAATCCTCTGTGTTAATATCAGGCGATGCCATATATCTTGGCAGACCGCCACTCTCTCCTGTGTAAGAGGGATCAAATGCAATTGTGAGAAATCCTCTTTCTGCCATTGTCTGTGCGTACAATCCGGAACACTGCTCCTTTACCGCACCGAATGGACCGCTCACTGCAATGGCGGGAAGTTTACCCTCTGCATTCTTTGGCGTATACATGTCCGCTGCAAGGGTGATGCCGTATCGATTTACAAATGTGATCTTCTTGTGATCCACCTTTTCACTCTTGGGAAAGGTCTTATCCCACTCTGAAACCATCTTTAGTTCTTCTGTCTTCATAGTACTACCTCCGTAAAAAATTATTGAAAAATAAGTCTTTTTGCTTTATGATATTATCATAAGACCTAAACCTTACTTTAGGTCAAGTATTATTTTCAAATTTTGAAAGAAGGTATTTTTATGTACACAATTGGTCAGGTATCCGAGATGTTTCATCTTCCTATTTCTACTTTGAGATATTACGATAAAGAAGGCTTTTTCCCTAATCTTGTACGCAAAGGCAATATCCGGTATTTTAGTGATAACGAACTTGAAGCGCTCCGTATCATCGAGTGCTTAAAACAATCCGGTCTTGAAATCAAAGATATAAAACAGTTTTTTGAATGGGTTACTGAAGGTTCATCCAGCTATACAAAACGAAAAGAATTATTTGAGCATCGAAAGGCTGCCGTCAAAGAGGAAATCAAACAGCTTGAAAAAACTCTCGCCATGCTGGAATTCAAATGTTGGTATTATGACACCGCTATAGCTGATGGCAACGAAAATAAAATTAATGCCATGCTCCCCGATAATCTCCCAAAGGACATTCAAAAACTTTATAACAAAGCTCACAAATAAAATTTTCCAGGCGTAACTGCCTGGCATTTATATATTATCTTTGCACGGAAAATATGAACTTACTCTTTTATATATTTCTTGTCAGAATCTGGAATTTCATCATCCAAAAGATAGCGCTCAACCTTCATATGAAGATTGTATTTTTCCCTTAATCTAAAAATTGTATCCATCATAGCTGTTCCATGATGCACATCTATCGCGTCCTGGTTTTCCCAGCTGTCAATTAACAATACAGTTTCAGCGTCATCAACAGGGTAAAAATAATCATATCGTATATTCCCCTTTTCGTTACGTATTGCCTCTACTGTGCCACTCGAAATCATCTCTTCAGCAAACTTTCGTGCTGCCCCCTTTTCGCCTGTATAATATATATTAACTGTTATGCTCAAACCCCCACCTCCTCGGTTAAATAAGAATATTTATTCCTCATCTGGTGACTGCCCATCATGTGCCAGCCACTTACAATCTGTTATTTCCATATTGGTAAAAGTTGCCTTGAACGAAGAATCCTCAGGACTGCACGCGTATATTCCAAACTGGATTTCATCTGTAGCTTTATACATATGACAAATTCTCATCTGCTTATATTTGACTCCATCCTCAGAACACTCGATGCAGTAATCATCTTCGCGCCTGCTGAATCTATACCACATGGATTTAATTCCTGCATCAATTTCTGTTGTTGCCCAATCGGAATACCCATTATTCGTTACTACACTTCCAAGATGCTGAAATTCTTCATTCTCATATTCAATAGATCCCTTAAGCCAGTTCTCGCTATCAAGGTACATAACCACGCCGCACTGGTCAAAACGCACCTGGCTTTCAAATTCTGTTTTCACTATAAAAGAGAAGAACTTCTCTGATGTTTTCAACTGAAGAACCGGTGCATTGTCGTTTCTAAAGTGGTAATAGGTTCTCTGCCACAAATCAGTATATGGATTTGTAATTATCTCAATCTTTTTCTCTGAAACTGAAAATTCTTTAGGTTCTCTTGTCCATATCCATTGGTCTTTTTTTATCTTCATTTTCATTTACCCTTTCGCGGTTAAATAAGAATTCTTTCTGCTTACCATTATATCGACATCAGTGCGTCCTGTCATTATAATCTTACAATTCTTTCAGAGTGAAACTCACAACCCACAACCCCCTATAGCTCGTATCCTTCTTAAGCTTCGCTTTGAATCCATCCACATACATTTCCGTCTGTCTCACACTTGCAGTCTCCGGGTCAAAGAATCCAACTCTTATCTTCTCCTGCTGTTTATACCCGGTAAGTAACCTTAGCCACTTCTGGGTAACAGAAAAGGAAACAGAAATAGTCACAACACCAGTTCTCACCACATCCTTCTGCACGGTTCCTGCCTCTGTTTCTCCGCCACTGTCCGCTTCCTTATCCGCCATATCCACTTCATAACTATCCGCCAGAGGAAGATCCACGCCATCAAAATTCAAATATTGAAAAAATGCCATCGCTTATCTTCCTCCACTTCTTAGATTTGCCCTCTGCTGGGCATTTACAATCACTTCATCCAACATCGTACCGCCAAGGTACACAGGAATCACGATATCGCCACCGCCGACATTTATTCCGGACACACCTTCACGAATCGCACTGACAAGACTGCTTAAGTCTGCACTCGATACAGCTCCACCACCAGCTATCGTCATCTGACCTGCATTCACCTGAGGATTGACCACCATATCTGCAGCAAGACCACTCACTGCATCCTTTACCATACCCTTGCTCTTCTCAATACCCTTAGCCAGTCCGGACATAAAGTCAGGCATCCAGCTCTCATACTCTGTCAAAGGTCCTTCATCCGGTACAGAGAAATGCAGGAAAGACTTGATGGTATCTGCCACACTGCATACCGCATCCTTTACCTTACCGATACAGGACTTGATGCCATTCACAATACCGTTAATGATATCAGCTCCCCAGCTGAACGCCGAAGAAGCCAGATTCTTAATGAAATTCACCGCATTGGTAAAACCATTCTTGATGGTATTGTAGATTCCGGAAATGGTATTCTTAATTCCATTCCACATGGCACTGAAAGCAGTGGACACCGTCGTCTTGATAGCATTCACAACGGTAGCCACCGTATTCTTGATGCCATTCCATACCGTCGTGATGGTGTTCTTGATGCCATTTATCACTGTGGTAATCACATTTTTAATGGCATTCCAAACTGTAAAAAATACCGTCTTAATAGCATTCAGCACAGTCGTAATCACAGTCTTGATTGTATTCCAGGCTGTAGTAAGGAAGGTACTGATTGCCGTAACCACCGTAGTCACCACGGTCTTGATTCCATTCCAGATGGTCGTAAAGAAGGTGGAAATCGCATTCCAGATAGTCTCTGCCACATACTTGATGGTATTCCACATAGTCGATAAAAAAGTGCTGATTGCATTCACAACGGTAGTAAAGGTATTCTTGATTCCTTCCCAAAGCCCGGTAAAGAAAGAAGCCAAGCCATTCCAAACCGTTTCCGCTGTAGTCTTGATAAACTCCCATGCCGCCGCAAAGAATTCCTTCAAGGCTTCCCAGACTGCAACCGCAATCTCCTTGATGCTTTCCCACAAATCAATCCAGAACTGCCGGAACTCATCACAGTTATTCCAAAGATAGATAAACGCCGCCACCAATGCCACAATAGCAGCAATAATCAGAACAATCGGATTGGCAAGCATGGTGGCATTCAGTGCCAGAAATGCAGTCTTCACTGCCTTAATCACACCCACCGCCTTTGGCACAATGGTCATAATCGTACCCACTGCCGTAATGATTTTGCCAATGATAATCAGTACCGGGCCCAGCGCCGCCGCAATCAGTGCAACCGTCACAATGGTTTCCTTTACACCGTCCGGCAGACTGTTTAGTACATCAATAAATCCCTGCACCCATCCAACAATCTTTTTCACCGCCGGTAACAGAATCTCGCCAAAAGAAATGGCCAGCTCCTGCAACTGAGATTTCAGTATGGTGAGCTGACCTTCCAGATAATTATTCATAGTGTCTGCCATATTCTGCGCAGCCCCGTTACAGTTATCTATCGCTCCTGAGAGCTTCGTAATGTCTCCTTCTCCTGCATTCATCAGCGCTAGAAAACCTGACATAGCATTCTTTCCTACCAGTGATTCAGCAGCTGCAGCCTTCTCCGATTCTGACAAACCGCTAAAGGCAGTTCTGCAGTCAGCCAGAATATCTGACAAATCCCTCATGGAACCGTCAGCATTGGTGGTGGCAACCGTCACCTCACCGATATTTTCCCCACAAATCTTAACCTCACCGGAAAGATTCGTCATAATGGTCCGAAGGGAAGTACCGGCCTGGGTGGACTTGATTCCGGCATTCGCCATCAGACCAATGGCTTCTGCGGTATCTTCTACAGAAAACCCCAAAGCACCCGCAATCGGCGCACAGTACTTAAAGGTCTCACCCATCATAGATACATTTGTGTTGGCATTGGAACTTGCCGCCGCCAGCACATCTGCAAAGTGCCCGGAATCCTGAGCCGACAATCCAAAGGCAGTCAGTGCATCTGTCACGATATCAGAAGTTGTCGCCAAATCTTCCCCGGAAGCAGCCGCCAGATTCATAACGCCTTCAATACCGGAAAGCATATCCTCTGTCTTCCAACCGGCCATTGCCATGTAATTCATAGCCTCAGCCGCCTCGGATGCAGAAAACTTAGTCTTACTTCCCATCTCCCTGGCCTTAGCAGTCAGGTCTTCCAACTCTTTTCCGCTTGCACCGGATACTGCCGCCACCTTACTCATGGCAGCTTCAAAATCTGCTGCAGTCTTCACAGAAGCAGTACCAAGCGCAGTCACGGTAGCCGTAACCGGAAGCAACTTCTTTCCTGCCCCTTCAATGTTACTACCCACATCCTTTAACTTCTCACCAGTCGCAGAAATCTTCTGTAACGCCGTAGCTGACTGATTCGCCTGCTCTTCCAGTCTCTTTAACTCATTCTCTGTTTCAATAATCTCTCTTTGCAGAGCATCATACTGATTCTTGGAAATAGTTCCATCATTTAATGCCTTTTCTGCCTGCTCCGCTGCTGTCTTTAAGGTTTCCAGCTTTTCCTTAGTTTCCTTAACCGCATCCCCAAGCAGTCTATGCTTCTGAGCCAAAAGCTCTGTATTTCCAGGATCCAGCTTAAGAAGCTTCTCCACATCCTTAAGCTGTGCCTGCGTATTTCGAATCTCGGTATTAACACCCTTTAATGCTGTCTGAAGTTTCGTAGTATCGCCGCCGATTTCAATGGTGATACCTTTAATTCTCGATGCAGCCATACCGAACCTCCCTTCATTTTATGGCAAAATAAAAGAGCCGATTTCTCGACTCATTACACAACAAAGGCACCAGTCAACTTAATGGCTGATGCTCTACGCCTTATTTTTTTACATTTATCAAACCACAATCCACAAAAACTGGAAATTCTCAGTCATCCAGTTTATTCTTTTCACCCCATACACAAAGCTGATCCAAGACGACCATCAAGGATTTTCCTCGCTCGGACAAGCTGTACTCTACTTTTGGCGGAATTTGTGGATACTCCTTTCGGATAATTAGCCGGTCAGTCTCCAACTCCTTCAAGTTGGTGCTGAGAGTCTTGTCTGAGATGGTTTTGAGATATCGTTTCAGTTCATTGAACCGAACCGTTTCAAACTCCATTAGACAGTATAGAATCACCATCTTATGCTTGCCGGATATAAGTGACAGGGTGTAGGCAAAACCGGTATCTTCAAAATTGGCGTTTTCGATGTAACTCTGTATCATAGCACTTTCCTCATAGATAGTACCTGTCTTATTTGACAGTACTTGAATTAGCAATTTTCTTGGATATAATTATAAGCAAGACGGTTCATACT
>NZ_JBQHWS010000120.1:0-10716 GCF_052063845.1 Blautia sp. HCP3S3_D9 | reverse complement strand
GAAGCCGGATAACGAGATCACAGACTGTCTCGTGGGCTCGGAGATGTGTATAAGAGACAGGATTATGAGCTGTCTGGATCCTCGGTCGGTAGACTGCTTAAGTATAATGATCTCATCAAACCTTTCAAAGATATGTTGGATGCATCCGTTCTGTGAGCAGTGCTATGATCGGGGAATACTCGTGGAGACACAGGAGATTCACCATAAACTTCCTCTGAGTGAAGGGGGAACGCATGACCGGAGCAATCTGATTGCGTTGTGTAAGTCGTGCCATTCACAGATTCATGCGAAGCGTGGCGACCGCTGGCATGACCGGTAGGGGCGGTGTAAATCTCTACGCTCACAGCTCCTATAGAACGGCGGGTGGGTGTTGCGTGTGCAGTCGCGAAATGGAATATGGGGGTAGCTCACTGAAAATCCATTGACAAATCGTGAAATGATTATTATAATTTAAATGAAATTCGGCAAAATAATAAAATGCCGAAAAATATTTAAAAAATCATCACGAATTTGGATATACTGGAATTGAGGTGAGAAAGATGACAAAGACTGCACAGATTTCCAATGACCAAATGATTTTTTCAGTTCAAGAGCTGAAAGATAAAGGGTTTTCCTATTATAAAATCAATCAGATGGTTGACCAGGGGATCCTGATAAAACTGAATAAAAAGTATTATGAAAATGCAAATTTTGATGGTGAGGGATCGGATTTCTACTATGCCTATGCATTTGTACCAGACGGAGTAGTTTGTCTGCTGAGTGCAGCTGTGTATTATAATCTGTCTACTTATCGCCCGGATGCCATTGATGTAGCAATTCCGAGAAAAGCAAAGGTATCAACTCTACCGGATTGGCCGGAAGTAAATCTGTATTACTATACAGATGAAAGATTTGAACTGGGAATCACCGTAATTGAAGAGGGGACGAATCGTTTCCGCATATATGATATCGAAAAAACTGTTGTAGATATTGTGTTTTATCGAGAGAAGGTTGGGATTGAAGAAACAAAAGAAATTCTTACTAGCTATCTTAGAAGAAAAGACAGAAATATCAATCGGCTGGTGAGATATGCAGAGATGATGAAATGTGGAGATACCATGAAAAAATACCTGGAGGTATTGGTATAACAAAGGATAGTGGGTGTGATTTTTGCTATCCAGAAAAGGTCATGCTATTGACAAAAAGATTAAATATGATAAAATGCAACTAGAAAGTAGTTGCAGAGAAAGGGCTTTCTATATGAGTAAAATAGATAAAGCCAAAGAAAGGTTGTCTTTGCGCCCAAAGGATTATACCTATTCAGAGGCAAAGTACTTGTTATCACAACTTGGATTTGAGGAATTTAATAAAGGGAAAACATCTGGCTCAAGAGTTAAGTTCTACAGAGCTAGTGATCAGCGTATTATTTTATTACATAAACCTCATCCGGGAGATGAGATGAGTATTGGTGCAATAAAAGATTTGGCAACTCGTTTAGAGGAGATGGGTGAATTATGATGAACAATATGATGGAGTATAAGGGTTATCATACAAAGATTGAATTTGATGCGGAATCGATGACTCTAAGAGGAAAAATAGAAGGAATTAATGATTATGTTGACTTTGAAGCTGGGGATATTTCTAGCATTGAAGTTGAGTTTCATTCTGCGGTAGATGATTATCTAGAGTTTTGTAAAGAAGTTGGAAAAGATCCAGAGAAAGAATATAAAGGAACATTTAATGTAAGGATTTCACCAGAACTTCACAAGAAACTTGCGTTATGTGCCTTTAAGGATGGCTGTTCTTTAAATGCGGAGGTAGAAAAAGCAGTATATGCTTTTGTAGATAGTGATCAGTCACAAACGCGTGCTTTGGCAGAAAGTGTTAGAGATTTAACAGAAACAATTCGAATGGACAATTCTAGATATGTTAATGAAACTACAGTTAATAGTAAGAAAGTTATTCCATTTATGAATGTTAAACATACTTACAAGGATGAGGTGATATCGTTATGATTAGGAATCTTTCAGAGTATTTCAAACCTGAATTAGAAATATTTTTGGATACAGTTAGTTATAAGAGAATTGAAAAGTTAAATAATAATTGTGAGCAAGAGTTATCGCTCTTATGCCAAGATAATTTGAAAGTGATGACTAATGAGGACGGCGTTAGAATTATTGTAACGAGAACGTTGATGTTTGAACCAGAGGAGTTATTCGCATTGAATGTTTCTTTTGGTGCGGATTTGAAATTTAATGAACGAAAAGCAGAGCATGAATGGACAAAAATTAATCTTGCGGAAGAGTTCGGAGAAAATGGAGATTTTGTTACTGCTCAATTGATGAGTAGAATTTCACTGCTTATAGGACAGATTACAGCTTCATTTGGTCAGCAACCGCTTATTTTGCCTTCAGTAATTGCAAAAAAAGGAAAAACAGAATAAGAAAACTAGTATTTTTTTTCGACTTGTAGTTGTGGGATCGTGTAGAGATACATGGTCCTTTTATTATGCAAAAAAAGAGGAGGGATTCCGATGGCTGGAAGAAAGCCAAAGCCTACGGCAGTAAAGAAATTGGAAGGCAATCCGGGTAAAAGAAAACTGAATAGCAAAGAACCGGTTCCCGCAAAGGGAATACCTGCTTGTCCTGACTGGTTAATGCCGGAAGCAAAGAAGGAATGGGAACGCTTGGCTGAGCTAATGAACCAGATGGGTGTTCTTACAGAAGTGGATATGGCAGCGTTTGCTGCATATTGTCAGTCTTATGCAAGATGGAAGGAAGCGCAGGAGCATATTACCTCCGGTGGATCTACTTTTGAGACTGACACAGGATATCAGCAGCAGACACCCTGGGTTGGAATTGCAAATACCAATCAGAAGCTGATGTTGCAGGCTGCATCGGAGTTTGGATTGACACCATCCTCGCGAAGCAGAATTATTGCTGGTAACAGCAAAGCAAAGGAACCGGAGGATGAGATGGAGGCATTACTTGGGGGTGATAGTTAATGGCAAGGGAAATAAGGCCTAAGGATTATCCGAAGCTTAAGAATTATCAGCCCACAAGATTTATGCTTCCTACATCCCATTATGATAAGGCGAAAGCAGACAGGGCAGTTACTTTCATTGAGAATCTGTGTCATACGAAGGGTAAATGGGCGGGAAAGAGATTCTGGTTGTTACCGTGGCAGGAGCAGTTAATAAGAGATATCTTTGGAATTGTAAAGCATGATGGGAACAGACAGTTCCGTACAGCGTTTGTTGAAATATGTAAGAAGGTAGGCAAGAGCGAACTGGCAGCAGCTATTGCTCTTTATTTATTGTACGCGGATAATGAGCCGAGTGCTGAGGTGTATGGTGCAGCTGCAGACAGGCAGCAGGCATCCATTGTATTTGATGTGGCAAGGCAGATGGTGGAAATGTCACCTGCTCTTATGAAGAGAAGTAAGCTGATGTCAGCCACCAAGCGAATTGTCAATTATGGCAACGCTGGGTTTTATCAAGTGTTATCTGCGGAGGTTGGCAGTAAACATGGTTTTTCAATTTCGGGACTTGTGTTCGATGAAATTCATACACAGCCGAATCGTCAGTTATACGACGTGCTTACCAAGTACAGTTCAGATGCCCGTCAGAATCCGCTTCACTTCATAATTACGACTGCAGGTAATGACAGACATTCGATTGCTTTTGAGTTACATACCAAGGCAGTTGATATTTTGGAAGGCAGACGTGTGGATCCGACATTTTATCCGGTGGTCTATGGACTGAAGGATGATGAGGACTGGGAAGATGAAGCAAACTGGTATAAGGTAAATCCTTCTCTTGGATATACGGTGGATATTGAAAGACTTCGTGATGCATATCGCGAGGCAAAACAAAATCCCGCTGATGAGATTACGTTTAAGTGGCTTCGTATGAATATGTGGTTTAGCTCCACAACATCCTGGATACCTGATGCAATCTTTATGAAAGGCAATGAGCCTATTGATATGAGATTGTTGGAGGGAAGAGATTGCTATGCAGGTCTTGACCTTTCAAGTACTGGAGATATTACTGCTCTGGTACTTATATTTCCACCGAGAAATGCGAATGAGAAGTACATTCTGGTGCCGTTCTTCTGGGTGCCGGAGGAAACCATTCCGCAGAGGGTAAAGTCGAATTCGGTTCCTTATGATGTGTGGGAGAAGCAGGGTGATCTGTTGGCGACAGAAGGGAATGTGATTCACTATGATTTCATTGAGAAATTTATCTGTGATCTGGCTGAGAAGTATCACATCCTGGAAATTGCAGTGGACAGATGGAATGCGACTCATATGATTCAGAATCTGGAATATGCCGGATTTACAATGGTGCCGTTTGGACAGGGATTTGCAAGTATGAGTACACCGACCAAAGAATTTTACAGACTTCTTATGGAAGGTCAGATTGTTCATGCAGGACATCCGGTACTTCGATGGATGGCAGGTAATGTGGTAATCGAGACTGATGCTGCAGAGAATATCAAGGTTACCAAGGCAAAGTCAAAAGAGAAGATTGATGGAATTGTTGCTTCCATTATGGCTCTGGACAGATGTCTCAGAAATGAGGGTGAGCCACAGGGAAGTGTTTATGATGAGAGAGGATTATTGGCGTTTTAACGTCAGATAAGGTGATAGTGAGATATGGGATTATTCAATAGCATAAGCAGCATATTTCGGGGCAGGGATGCTCCCACTGATAGAACTTCCGGTAGTGCATATTCATTCTTTATGGGTGGAAGCACTTCGGGAAAAAGAGTAAATGAAAGAACGGCTATGCAGATGACGGCGGTGTACTCATGCGTGAGGATATTGTCGGAGGCGGTTGCCGGACTTCCATTACAGTTTTATAGATATACAGCAGATGGTGGTAAAGAGAAGGCGGTGGATCATACGCTTTATTTTTTGCTTCATGATGAGCCGAACCCGGAGATGACAAGCTTTGTATTCCGTGAGACTTTGATGACGCATTTGCTTCTTTGGGGGAATGCGTACAGTCAGATTATTCGAAATGCAAGGGGCGAGATTATTGCACTTTATCCGCTGATGCCTGACCGAATGACAGTCAATCGTGATGAGAACGATCAGCTTTATTATGAGTATTACATGAATACTGATGATGCTCATACTATGAAGGGTACGACAGTGAGATTGCAACCGCATGATGTACTTCACATTCCGGGGTTAGGCTTTGATGGTCTTGTGGGCTACAGTCCTATAGCAATGGCAAAAAATGCGATTGGTATGGCGATTGCCTGTGAAGAGTATGGAGCAAAGTTCTTTGCCAATGGTGCAGCTCCGTCTGGTGTGTTGGAACATCCGGGAACCATTAAGGATCCTTCCAGAGTGCGTGAGAGCTGGCAGTCAACCTTTGGTGGTTCTGCCAATGCCAATAAGGTTGCGGTTCTGGAAGAGGGAATGAAGTACACGCCGATTTCCATTAGTCCGAATGAAGCACAGTTTTTGGAAACAAGAAAATTTCAGATTGATGAGATAGCTCGAATCTTTAGGGTACCACCTCACATGGTCGGTGACTTGGAGAAGTCGAGCTTTTCTAATATTGAGCAGCAGTCGCTTGAATTTGTGAAGTACACTTTGGATCCCTGGGTGGCAAGATGGGAGCAGGCTATGGTCAGAGCCCTTCTTACCCAGGAAGAGAAGAAAACATATTTCTTTAAGTTCAATGTGGACGGTTTGCTCAGAGGCGATTACCAAAGCCGAATGAATGGCTATGCAACAGCAAGGCAGAACGGCTGGATGTCAGCTAATGATATCCGTGAGCTTGAAAACCTTGACCGCATTCCGGAAGAGGCCGGTGGTGATTTGTATCTCATCAATGGAAATATGACGAAGCTTGCGGATGCAGGAATATTTGCTGCAGGTGCATCTGAATCTACTGCTTCAGAGCCGGAAGAGACTCAAAGCAGGGATAAGCCACCTGAGCAGAGAAAGAGAGGATACAGTTAATGAAGAGAAAATTTTGGAACTGGATACAGAACCAGGATGAGAGCGGCTCTGAAATGAGAACGCTCTTTTTGAATGGGGAGATTTCAGATGAAACCTGGTATGGGGATGAAGTTACTCCAAAGATTTTCAAGGATGAGCTGAACATGGGTAAAGGTCCGATTTCAGTCTGGATCAATTCGCCCGGCGGTGATGTATTTGCTGCGGCTCAGATTTACAACATGCTGATGGATTATCCATACGATGTGACAGTTAAGATTGACGGGCTTGCTGCTTCCGCGGCATCTGTGATTGCTATGGCTGGAACTACGGTGGAAATGAGTCCTGTTGCAATGATGATGATTCACAATCCTGCGACTATCGCAATCGGAGATTCTGAGGAAATGAAGAAAGCGGTGAAGATGCTGGATGAAGTGAAGGAATCCATTATGAATGCTTATGAAATCAAGACAGGTCTTGCAAGAGACAAGATTTCAAAGCTTATGGATGCTGAGAGCTGGTTCAATGCGAAAAAAGCAGTTGAGCTTGGCTTTGCAGATAAGATCCTGTTCAGCGATGGACAGGGTGATGTAACTAATGATGCTGGTGAGGGAATGGCTGTTAGTGATGAGATGAGCGCTCCTGTGATGTTTTCAAGACAGGCGGTTATGAATTCCATGCTTTCCAAACTGATTCCACCTAAGAAACCAGTAGAGAAGCGTACTCCGGTAGATCAGCTGGAGAAGAGACTTAGATTGTTATCACATTAAGGGAGGAAACGAACAATGAGTAAGATTTTAGAACTGAGAGAGAAAAGAGCAAAGGCATGGGATGCTGCAAAGCAGTTTCTGTATGCCAAGAGAGGCGCAGACGGTTTGCACTCCGAGGAAGATACTGCGACCTACGACAAGATGGAGCAGGATGTTATGAATCTTGGTAAGGAGATTGAGAGACTGGAGAGACAGGTTGCCATTGATGCAGAACTTTCCAAGGCTACCAGCACTCCACTTACCGGTAAGCCTGGTGCTAAGATGGGGAAGGATGAGAAGGAAAAGAGTGGTCGTGCTTCTGATGAGTATAAGGGTTCGTTCTGGAATGCGATGAGAGTAAAGGCTCCGATGCCTTCTGTGCTTAATGCACTTCAGGAAGGTACTGACTCTGAGGGCGGCTATCTTGTACCTGATGAGTTTGAGAGAACTTTGGTGGAAGCACTTGAGGAAGAGAATGTATTCCGTACTCTTGCCCATGTGATTCGTACTTCCAGCGGTGACCGTAAGATTCCCGTTGTGGCATCAAAGGGTTCTGCAAGCTGGGTAGATGAGGAGGGTGCTTATCAGGAATCTGATGATGCATTCAGCCAGGTATCTATCGGTGCTTACAAGCTTGGTACCATGATTAAGGTTTCCGAAGAACTTCTTGCGGATAGCGTGTTTGACCTTGAAGCATATATTTCCAAGGAATTTGCAAGACGTATCGGTGCAAGAGAAGAAGAGTCCTTCTTCAATGGCGATGGCAAGGGCAAGCCGCTTGGTATTCTTGCAGCAGCCGGTGGTGCTGAGGTTGGTGTGACTGCAGCTTCTGCAACTGCCATTACTGCAGATGAGGTGATTGACCTTTTCTACAGCCTGAAGGCGCCTTACCGTAAGAATGCGGTTTGGTTACTGAATGATGCGACTGTGAAGCAGATCCGTAAGCTTAAGGATACTACCGGTCAGTATTTATGGCAGCCTTCTCTGGTTGCAGGTACTCCGGACACGATCCTTGGAAGACCTGTGAAGACTTCTGCATTCATGCCTACTGCGGCTGCCGGTGCAAAGACTATCGCCTTCGGTGATTTCAAGTATTACTGGATTGCAGACCGTCAGGGCAGAACCTTCAAGAAGCTGTCCGAGCTTTATGCTGCGAATGGTCAGGTGGGATTCATGGGAACTCAGAGAGTCTACGGTAAGCTTGTCCTTCCTGAAGCCGTGAAGGTGCTTCAGCAGAAACCTGGCTCAAGCTCATAAGGGTAACTGGTGATTGTGGGGAGTCGTGAAATGCGGCTTCCTTTTGTGTGAGGTGATGTTTGATGGCAGTAGTTTCATTGGAAGAAATGAAGAATTATCTGCGGGTGGACTTCGATGACGATGATGCACTGCTTGAGGGCATCATTGCTCAGAGTCAGCAGATTTGTATGGATGTGGCAAGGTTTACAGACCTTGAAGAGTTTGAAAAGCAGCCTGTGAGTAAGATTGCTGTGATGTATGCGGTGGCTTATCTTTATGAGCACCGTGAAGATGCAGACCATAAGGTACTTACGGTAGGACTTCGGGCTTTGCTGTTTGGAATTAGAACACCGGGATTTTGATGGGAGGGATTACTTTGAATGTGTCTTTAATGAATGAAAAAGTGACCTTCCAGAAGAATACTGTGATTACAGATTCTATCGGAAATCATAAGAACGGCTGGGAAGATTTCTATACCTGCCATACGACGATTGGTGGCGAGGGTATGGCAAGCTCCAAGGAAAAGGAAGAGGCAGGAACTATTGTTGAGGATGTGGGTATGACGGTAACGATTCGTTATTGCAGGAAGGCATCCGAGATTGGTTCCACTACTCACAGACTTATTTTCAGGGATGAGATTTATGATATCACGAACGTGGATCATATGAACTTCAAGAAGAAGTGCTTGAAATTCAGCTGCAGGAAAGTGAGGCGGTAAGCATGGCAACGGACAGATGCAGGATTGACCAAATGGCTCATGTCATTATGGAAGGTTTGCAGGAATACGCTGACCTTGCGACAGAGGATATGAAGGCCGCTGTGAAGAAAGCAGGCAATAAAGCCAAAAGTGATGTACAGGCAGGTGCTCCGGTTAAGACGGGTAAGTATAAAAAGAGCTGGGCTGTAAAAACGACCAAGGAAAATGCAAACGCGATGGAAGTCACGGTGCATTCCAGGAATCGTTATCAGCTGGCTCACCTGCTTGAGTTTGGACATGCCAAGCGTGGTGGTGGCAGAACGAGAGCCTTTCCGCATATCGCTCCGGCAGAAGCAGCAGCAGCAGAACTTTTGGAAAAGGAAGTAGAGAAAGCTTTGAAGTGATTCGCAGAGGTGATGTGAATGGAAGAACTGGTTCAGATTATTCAGGAAATGCAGATTCCCTTTGCCTATGATCACTTTGCGGAGGGAGAAAGTCCTGAACCGCCATTCATTTGTTATCTGATTCCGGGCAGTGACAATTTTGCTGCTGACGGAAGAGTGTATTTCAAATTGAATGAGGTCAGGATTGAGATGTACACAGATTTCAAGGATCCTTCTTTGGAATCGAGAGTAGAGGATGTCCTGGATGGACATGAGATTTTTTATAACAAGTCGGAAACATGGATCCAGAGCGAGAAGCTTTATGAGGTCATGTATGCCTTTGAGATGTAAACATCTCAAGGCATGCCGCCGGCGGATGGCAGAAATGCACAAAGGAAGATGTCAGCTAAAGCTGACGTGCATTTCGCCGCAATTTTGCCGAGGAAAAATCGATTTTATGAAATGGAGGGTTTGAATAATGGCTAATAATAAGGTCAAATACAATCTTAAGAATGCGCATTATGCGATGCTTCAGACAAGTGAGGAAGGTGTAGTTTCCTTCGGCACTCCTGTTGCATTACCTGGTGCGGTTTCGATTTCTCTGGATGCCAATGGTGAGCCGGAGAACTTTTATGCAGATGGTACTGCGTATTATGTCATCAATAACAACATGGGTTATGACGGTGATCTGGAACTTGCGATGATTCCTGAGGATTTCAGGGTAGCTGCTTTGAATGAGACTCTGGATGATAACAAGGTTCTGATTGAGGATGCGAACTCGGAGTTGAACAGATTTGCTCTGTTGTTTGAGTTTGATGGAGATGTGAAGCACATCCGTCATGTCCTTTATAACTGCTCTGCAAGTAGACCTGGTATCGAGGGCAAGACAAACGAAGAGAGCAGAGAGGTTCAGACGGAAACGCTTACCATCAAGGCAACACCACTTCCGTCTGGTGTGGTTAAGGCTAAGACCGGTAATGAAACAGACAGTACGGTTTATGCCGATTGGTACAAGGCGGTTTACATGCCAACCATTACCGGTGTGAACACAGATGCGGAATAAGATGTGGTGATGGGCTCCGGGCAAATGCTTTGGAGCCTTGATTTTACTACTTAGGGGACTATGAGTACGGTGTACAAGGGTACACGAGTTATGAATTGGAGGTAATGCTAATGAGCATGATTAAGAATATTGAAATTGATGGAAAGCAGGTGCCTTTTAGGGCAAGTGCTGCGATTCCGAGAATATACAGAATGAAGTTCCAGAGGGATATCTACAAAGATTTGGCTTCTTTGGAGAAGGCGATTGACAGCAACAGCGAAGAGGTGAGCAATTTGGATTTGTTCTCTCTGGAGATGTTTGAAAACATTGCCTATGTGATGGCAAAGCATGCGGATCCGAATATTCCTGATACACCGGAAGAGTGGCTGGATGCATTCAATACTTTTTCTATTTATCAGGTGCTTCCAAAGATTATTGAGCTTTGGGGATTGAACGTCAGATCGGATGCTGAGGCTAAAAAAAACTTCGTGCAACAGACCGTCCGATGACAACACCGCTGTTTCTTTTAAGATGTGTTCAACTGGGTATCTCGATTCGGGATTTGGATCTTTTGACCATCGGAATGGTGAATGGCCTGTCTCTTATACACATCTCCGAGCCCACGAGACAGTCTGTGATCTGGTATGCCGTCTTCTGGTTGTAAAACGGGGGGGG